>CAIVXP010000383.1 GCA_903909905.1 Akkermansiaceae bacterium | reverse complement strand
GCCACCCATCGAGGTGAAAACATCGGCCATCGCTTGAGAAATGCGGTTCAGACCACCCTGCACATGATACACGCCGTAGCGGTACTCGGTGAAGGAAAGGATGCTGAACAATGCCGGGCAATGCCACGGCGACATGCCAAGGTATTTCGCCTGGAAAGTGAACGCGAGCTTGAGCCGCTCATCCTTGAAGTAATCACCCAGCACATCGTGCACGCTCCGAGTCGTAAGCACATGCGGCAAGGCCTTGATCAGATCCGGACGCAAAAACGCTGTCAGTTTGTGGTAGGGATACTGCAGGCACGGATAGATCGCGCGGAACTTTTCTCCCTGCTCATCCATGTAGCGCAAGAACCCGCTACTGCTTCCGGGAAACACCCGCTCGATCTCACCTGCCATCTTGTCCTTGTCGCTGAAGGTGTGCATCGAGGTACCCCCCCAACTCAACTTGGTCATCGGGTTGAGATCGACAAACTCCATGTGATCCTCGCTCTTGCCACCCAACTCAGCAAAAATCTCATCGAGGCAAAATTTCTGGTGCAGAAAGGTCGGCCCCAGATCGAACGAGTAGTCACCCAATCGCACTTCCGAATTACGGCCGCCAACCCGATCGTTTTTCTCCACAATCGTGACCTTGAATCCCCGATGCGCCAACAACATTCCGGCGGTCAAACCACCTGGCCCGGCACCCACCACCACGACATGTTTTTGCTTCGCTTTACGAGCGTTCCGATCGGACATGCGCCGAAGCTGTGGAATGATCCGCACAGGGTCAAGACCCCAGACACTTGATCGCACATATCGCCACGGAAAAATCCACGCAATGAGGTGATGCGGCAGGGAAAATTTCGGTGGACATTCCCACGTCAGCAAGCTAACCCTCGCCGCCCCGCGCCGTGGATCACCCTAGGCGCATGGAAGTTCCCGGCAGAGTAGCTCAGCGGTAGAGCAGAGGACTCATAAGCCTTTGGTCGGCGGTTCAAATCCGCCCTCTGCCACCACTTTCCACCCCGAGGTAGGCCATCCCGCCCATTCGCCCGACGATCGGCCCATCCGCCACGGCAAATCCACCGCTCTTACCGCTTTCTTTTTCAATGCGGGAATGAAACCTTTCCTCCATGTCGGATGCGATCTCATCGACCCAATTGATTCTCCTCACATCGATCCTCGCTGTGCTTCTCCTGCTCGCACTGATCCTCGCCCGCATTTCCCATAACCTTGCGCGCGTATCACGGCACCTGAACGATGTCACCAAACGCATGGATGGAACGTCTTCCAAAGAGATCGCAACCCAGCAGGAAAGCCTTGGCGCTTATGAAACATTTCTCGGCGAAGATCCCGAGTTGCTGAAATTACCCAAAAAGGAACGTTTCAGACTCTATCGGATTTGGCGCAAGGAAAAAGGGCTCAATTGGACACCCCCTCACAGCGACTCCGAACCGCAGGGCTGAAATTCAAAAAATCCGAAGGAATTTCTTTTTTCGATTGCATGCGCGTTGTCGGTTTGCATGCTCGCCCCGCACCGGTGGCGCCCTCAAGCCGCTGGTTACATTCGTGAAAAATCACGAACCCTGAAGCTCACGCTCCGTCAACACCATGGCAAATATTTTTCCCCGCTGGTCCAATCTGTTGCCGCTCAAAATTGCCGTCTGCATCGGATCTGCGGTGGCCGGGGTCGCCCTCGCGTTCAACTATTACGCAACGCCGAAAGCCCTCACCGTTGGCTATCAACCCTCCCAGCCGATCCCCTTCTCCCACAAGATCCACGTCGACCAACTCGGGCTCGACTGCCGCTACTGCCACTCTTTCGTGGATGTCTCCGGCCACTCGAATGTTCCCACCAGCAACACCTGCTGGAACTGCCACCAGCATGTGCAGCGCGACAGCCCCAAGCTCGCCCCACTCCACCGCTCGATGGACCCGGCCTTCCCCGGCTACGACGGCAAGCCGATCGAATGGGTGCGCATCCACAAATCGCCTGATTATGTGTACTTCAACCACTCGGCCCACGTAAACCGCGGGATTTCTTGCCAAAGCTGCCACGGCGATGTGAACAAAATGGAAGTGGTCTATCAGGACCAAAGCCACTCGATGGGCTGGTGCCTCGAGTGCCACCGCGCCCCTGAGAAACACCTCCGCCCGCTCGAAGAGGTGTACAACTTCGAATACAACGCGGAGACCTACATCTCCAACAACCCGCAGCTCGGCGTCAAAACCACCAAGGATCTCGGCCTGAAACTCAAGGAGCAGTTTGATGTGAAACCCAAGGAAAGCTGCGCCACCTGCCACCACTGATCCGCCCCCCAACCCGATTTTCCACCCCATTTTCCGCAGTCAACCATGAGCAAGCGCATCTGGCATCACCCCGAGGTCCCCGCAAGCGAAACCACCACCGCTTGGCGCAGTCCCGGTCAACTCGAAAACAGCCCGATGTTCCGCGACTGGCTCGATCGCGAATTTCCCAACGGCAGCGCCGAAATGTCCGGCCCGGAAGAGGCGGAAAACACCCGACGCTCGTTCCTCAAGCTGATGGGCGCCTCCTCGGCGCTCGCCGGCTTCGGCATGGCAGCCTGCCGCCGCCCGGAAACCTACATCGTCCCCTACACCAAGGCCCCGGAATGGGTCATCCCCGGCAAGGCGACCTACTACGCCTCCTCGATGCCGCGCAGCGGCGGCGCCACCCCGCTGGTGATCACGACCTTTGAAGGCCGCCCGACCCACCTCGCCCCCAACTCGCTCCACCCGGACGCCAGCGGCACCGATGCCTTCGCCCAGGCCTCGATCCTCGACCTCTACGCGCCGAACCGCTCGCGCCAATTTCTGAAATCAGGAAAAGCCACCAAACGCGCGAATTTCGAGACCGCCCTTGCCGCCCTCGCCATCAACCCCGCGTCAAAAATCGCCTTCCTCAACGGCGATGACGACTCACCAACCCGCAACCGCCTCCAGCGCGCGCTCGCCGCGAAGTTCCCCGCCGCGAAGTTTTATCAATACGAGGCCCTCACCGGTGAGGCCGCCAAAGCCCTCGGCGATGGCGTGAAAATCGCCGCCGATTATTCCAAAGCCGACCGCATCGTTTCGCTCGATTGCGACTTCGCCGGCACCGACCCGCAGGGCCCAGTCACACCGTTCTTCGATCGCAGGAAACCCGAAGGAAAAGCCTATGAAAAGGCCCCCGACGCGTCCTCGATGAACCGCCTCTATGTGGTCGAGGCAGCCTACTCGCTCACCGGCGGCATGGCCGACCACCGCCTGCGCTCGGCACCAAGCCGCATCCTCCACATCGCCGGCCAAATCGCTCGCGAACTCGGCATCCCACAAGCCGGCGGCGTCGACAAAGTGACCGACGCCAAAACGCTCTCCTGGATCAAGCCGCTCATCGCCGACCTCAAAGCCCACAAAGGCAGCTCGATGGTCCTCGCCGGGTCCCGCCAACCGGCCGCCGTCCACCACCTCGCCCTCGCGATCAACCTCGCCCTCGGCAATATCGGCGAAGGCAAACCGCTCCTCGCCCTGCAAACGGAAGCCACTGGCAAAGGCACCCTCGCCGATCTCAAGAAGGACATCGATTCGGGCGCAGTTGATACGCTGGTCATCGCCACCCCTTCCAACCCGATCTACGACGCACCCGCCGACCTCGACTTCCCCGCCACGCTGTCGAAGCTTCAAACCAGCATCCACCTCGGCGAACGCAGCGACGCGACCGCCCACGCAGCCACCTGGCATGTGCCGGGCGCCCATTACTTGGAATCCTGGGCCGACGCCCGCAGCGCTCGCGGCACCTACACGGTGGTCCAACCGATGATCCTGCCGCTCTACCCAGACTGTGTTTCGGAAATCGAACTCCTTCTCGCCCTGCTCTCCGCCGATGGCAAATTGCTCAATGGCGAAGGCCCAAAAGCAGCCGCCTCGCCCGCCTTCGCCGCCGTGCGCGAGACCTTCACCGCACTCGGTGATGCCAGCGACGCGGCATGGAAAAAACTCCTCCGCGATGGCTTCCATGCGGAGTCGACCTACCCGCTTGCCAGCCCGAGTCTCAGCGCATCGGCCGAGGCCGACATCGCCGCCGCCAACATCCTCGCAGGAAGAGCGGGCGACCCAACCCCGAAGGCTCTCGAAGTGGTCTTCGCGACCGACGCCTCGATCTACGACGGCCGCTGGATCGACAACGCATGGCTCCAGGAAGCACCCGATCCAATTTCAAAAATCACCTGGGACAATGCGGCGCTCATCGCGCCCAAAACCGCCAGAGAACTCGGCATC
>CAIVXP010000382.1 GCA_903909905.1 Akkermansiaceae bacterium | reverse complement strand
GCCTGACCCGACCTCGTGAAGCGCAGCTCTTTCTCCGGCGACTGCACGCTTGGCTTCATGTGAGTCGCCCTCCCGCGAGTGCCGCAATCGCGCGCTCCGCCAAGGCGAGTTCGTGCTCGAATGCCTGCGCATCATAGGATGCCGGATCGAGCGATCCCTTTTCAAGGTCAGCGATCAAGGCCATGACGCGCGCAAACCCGAAGATCGCCGCGCCTCCCTTGCACATGTGAAGTTGCTCGGAAACTTCCCTCTCCTTGCCGGCCTGCAACAAGTTTGGCCACATGGCCGAAATGATGCGCGTTTCGTCGAGATATTCATTCATCATTCTCACCAGACCCTCGGCATCATTGCCCGCAAGTCGCACAAACCTGACGACATCCACCGCCGATCGCAGCGTCTCATCATCGACATCGCCGTCGTCGTGGGTCATCTCGCTCATTTGTCTTTGTCGCTCTCTGCCGCTTCAAAGCTCTCAAGGCTCACCCATTCATCACCCGATCGCAGTGCCGCCACATGATTCACCACGGCCACGATCGAGATGCCGATCAACACAAACGAGGCCTCCATCAGAAATGGGGTCGTCATCACACCGATCAAGGTCGAGGCCCACTCACCCCACAGCCCCGGCAACTTGCGGCCAAAGAGCAGGGTCGCGGATACCACCAAGCCAAGGCCGATCAAAATGCCCGCCGCCCAGACGATTTGCCTGTTTCGTTGATCACCCGCGTTCGGCATATGTTGAAAAACTACAGCGATTCGGCGGCATTTCCCAACACATTATTCATGCCCTGCCGCGATCCTTGCGGATTGGCCTGCGAGGCCTTACATAAAACGGCGTGGCCCCCATCCGATACTTCAACCGCAGCACGCAATCCATCGAGACCGAGCAGGTCTACGGCGAGGGGTTTCTGCGCTGGACCTATGGCAGCCCGCTCGGCGCGATCGCCCTGCACGCGTTTGTGAAACGCCCGTTTTTTTCCGCATGGTACGGCTGGCGCATGAATGCCGCCAAGTCCGCCGCGCGCATCGCCCCTTTCATCAAACGCTACGGCGTCGATGCCACGGAGTTCGCTGATCCGCCGGAGTCCTATGCGAGCTTCAACGAATTTTTCTACCGCAAGCTCAAGCCTGCCGCGCGCCCGATCGAGCCCGGTCCATCGCGCATCGTCTTCCCCGCCGATGGCCGCCATCTTGGTTTTCAACGCGCCTCATCGATCGACAGCGTTTTTGTGAAGGGTCAGAAATTCGACCTCACCGCACTCTTGGGCGATGAAAAACTCGCCGCCCGTTTCGCCGATGGCGCGCTGGTACTCTCGCGGCTTTGCCCAGTCGACTACCATCGCTACCATTTCCCCTGCGCTGGCATTCCATCGGCGACCCACACGATCCAAGGCCCGCTGTTTTCCGTCTCGCCCATCGCGCTGCGCGAAAAACTTTCCTACTTGTGGACCAACAAACGCAGCATCACCCAACTCGAAGCCCCCGACCTCGGCACCGTCCTGCTTTTGGAAATCGGCGCAACCTGCGTGGGCGAAATTCACCAGACCTTCAAGCCCGGCACAGCAGTGGAAAAAGGCGCGGAAAAAGGCTATTTCGCCTTCGGCGGATCCTCCACCATCACAATCTTCGAACCCGGCGCGGTGAAGCTCGACGCCGACTTGCTCGAGCATTCATCCAACCAGACCGAACTCTACGCCCGCATGGGTGAGCCGATGGCCCGCAAGGCCTGATCCATAACCCGCGCCACCCGCCACAAGATCCCGATGTCCGATTATCTCAAGTCCCTCGAAACCCACGCGGCGGAAACCCTCAAGCCTGCCGTCGAAGGTCAACTCACCGCCACCGAACGCATCGCGCTCTTCAAACGCTTTCTCAACATCGAGGAAGAACGCATCCTCATGCGTCATCGCTCCGGCGCCGGCGGCCATGAAATCGCAGGCAACCGCGCGAGCCTCATCGATACGATCCT
>CAIVXP010000381.1 GCA_903909905.1 Akkermansiaceae bacterium | reverse complement strand
TGAAATCGATGCGGCGCTCGCGATCTTGCGCGAAGGACTGATCGCCATCTGAAACACCACCGCCATGAAGCACCTCCTTTCGATCGAACAACTCACCGATGACGAGATCGGCTGGCTCATCGATTCCGCCGCACACCTCAAAGCCACACGCGGACGCGGCGGCCAACCGCTTGCCGGCCAAACATGGGCGCTGATTTTCACCAAATCATCGACGCGCACCCGCGTCTCATTCGAAGTCGGCATCCGCGAGCTTGGCGGATTCCCGATGTTTCTTTCAAAAAACGACATTCAGCTCGGCCGCGGCGAACTGATCAAGGACACCGCCCGCGTGCTCGGCCGCATGGTCCACGGCGCGGTCATCCGCACCTACGCGCAATCCGATGTGGTGCAATTCGCTGCTTACTCAGGCATTCCGACGATCAACGCGCTCACCGACGACGAACACCCGTGCCAGATCCTCGCGGACCTTCTCACGATTCGCGAAAAACTCGGCACTTGGGAAAACCGCAAAATCGCATTCATCGGCGATGGTTTTTCCAACATGACCCGCTCGTGGATGTGGGCCGCCAAGCACCTCGGCTTCGAACTCGCCGTGGCCTCACCGCCAGCCTGCCAACCACCGGCGGAATTTCTCGCGCAACTCGACGCGCCAAATGTCTCTGTCAGCGATGATCCGCAGGTCGCGGTCAGCGGTGCTCATGTGATCAACACCGATGTCTGGCTCTCGATGGGCCAGGAGGATCAAAAGGAAAAAGAACTCGAGTTTGCCGGCTTCCAAGTGAATGCCGAGCTGCTCGCCAACGCCGCCGAGGACCACATCGTGCTCCACTGCCTGCCAGCCTACCGCGGCAAGGAAATCAGCGAGGAGATCCTCGAACTCCACGCCGACACCATTTTCCAACAAGCCGAAAACCGCCTCCACGCGCAGAAAGCCGTGCTCGTCACACTCGTGAAACCGTGAGCATTCGGAGCTTGATCCCTGCCAGCGAGCTTCGCATCTTTTGCCCGCACCCACGCACGAGTAGCTCAGCGGTAGAGCAACCGGTTTACACCCGGTCGGTCGGCGGTTCGATCCCGTCCTCGTGTACCAATTCCGCCGTGCGGGGTGAGACCACACGACTGGTCCCCCACCAGCCCATCGCATGAGGACACTTCCCGCGCTCACCAAGCCAGCTGCGATTCTGTCGTTTGATTTCGATGGCACTCTGCACGACCCCGCGTCGAGCCCGCCAGTCCCGCCGGAGTTTTTTGAATTGATCCAACGCATCCGCGAAACGCATCAGGCCTGCTGGGGCATCAACACCGGGCGCTCGATGGTCCACATGATCGAAGGATTTCTCGAAAGTCGATTCCCCTTCCTCCCCGATTGGGTGGTCGCGCGCGAACGCGAAATTTACATCCCCAACAAGTTCGGCCGCTGGGTCGCCCACGCGCCATGGAACAAACAATGCGAGAAGGAAATCCTCCGATTATTCAAGCGCGCGAAAAAATTGCTCACAAAAATTCGCCACGACATCGAGGAACACACCGGCGCGCAGTGGATCGACATGGAAGGCGAGCCGGCCGGCATCATCTCGCGCACAGTCGAGGAAATGGAATGGATCGTCAGCCGCATCGCACCACTCGCCGACGAAGAACCCCATCTCTCGTGGCAGCGCAACTCAATCTACCTGCGCTTCGGTCACCGCGATTTCCACAAAGGCAGCAGCCTCTCAGAAGTGGCACGGCTACATCAACTCACCGCAGCCAACTGCTTTGCCATCGGCGACAGCCACAACGACCTCAACATGCTCGATGCCGCCCACGCCGGCATGATCGCCTGCCCCGCCAACTCCGTGCCAGAGATCCACGCCAAAGTCTCCGCATCCGGCGGCCTCATCACCCACGGCATCCAAGCCCACGGCGCCATCGAAGCGCTGAAGCATTATTTCCCGGGGTGAGTTTCATCGAAACGCGGAGATGCGGAGCGCGCGGAGGAAAGCGCGGAGTTTTTTGTGGGGTGTCAATTAAGCATAAATTAAGGATTTATTAACCTCTTAATTGTTTTACTTTGCCAATTTCATTTTTTATTTAGAGATCAATATTATAAATACAACATTCAACTCGGCTAACTTATTCCTCAATCAAAATTTACTTTATTTTCCTTTGTAACGGTTT
>CAIVXP010000380.1 GCA_903909905.1 Akkermansiaceae bacterium | reverse complement strand
CGCTGGGAAAAGTTTTGATTTCGGTGCCGCAACTGACGCCTTTGCCGGCAGAAAAAGTCCGCGACTTGCCGATCACGCCATCACTCAAGGTGGTGCCTGCATCGACAGGCGTGATTGCGCCAACCTCATCGTGGATGGTTTCGTTCATGTGCATCACAGCTGCGAAGTTGTTAGCGGCATTGAACACCGCGGTGCCGCTTGATTCACTGTTAGCCGCAGCGTTACCCCAATGCATTTTGATTTCTTGGCGCGCATTGCCAGCGATGGTTGGGATCTTCACCCATATGGTTGCGGTTCCATTGGGGGCGTCCCATTGCTCGATCTGGTATGCCAGAGGAGTGTTATCCGCTAAACTAAAGCGTATATCATCGCCATTGATTTTCGCTTGGTTGAAGGCGAAGAAGTCTTTGTGTAGCCTTACCAACAGCGGGAAATCCTTTTCGGTCGCAGTAGCTGCCAGGTTGGCTCCTTCGGGTGTGGTGAGGATGAACATCGACCCCGAGTGCTGCCAGCCGGGGTATTCCGCGGCGGCCTCCGTCGGCGATACCGTGAGCACTGATGCGACAAGGAAGAAATATGAGAGCAGATAGTTTTTCAAGTTTTTCTGGTTTTTCTGGTTTTTCATGGGGCGGCTCTTGGTTTGGTTTATTTCGCCGATGCCGACGTGACACTGCGGAGTGGGGGATGATCTTGCGCCGCTTCGATTGTCCGGATGGCATTCTCCACGGCGCCGACCCGCTGGTTGTTGAGATCCCCACCGGGAAACTCCCGACGCTCGACGTCGGCGTTGAAGCTGGCAATCAGCTCCTTGAGCGCGGGGATCTGCGGCTTGGCGGCGGATCCGTAACCGGTGATCATGTTCATGATCTCGCCCGTGCGGCTTTGGCTGCCATGTCCGCCCTGGGTTTTCGCCAGGCCGACCGCTGCCGCGATGCCTTCTTCAAAATGATATTTGGTCAGCGCCTTTAAGCCCGCCATGCGGATCACGTTGTTGAACATCGTGTCCGCCGGGCTGGGGCTTTCGACGGCGGCAAGGATGACAGGAGCGAGGGCGACGACATCCTCCTCACTGAGCTGGTTCTGGAAGCAGTGCTCAAGCGTGGCGCGGGCAAAGCCATCGGGGTTTGTGGATACGGCGCGGATGGCTTGGTTACGCAGCGTGGGATTCACCTTATTGAGTTCGTCCCGCAGCGGGCCGCGAAACACTGCGTTTGCCAACTCGCCGTGCGCCACTTGCACGGGGTCGTCCCAGCGGATCGGCCACGAGGGTTCCGCAGTCGTCACGAGCGCCTTGAGAATGTCTTCTATGGCCGGCCTGGCGGTGCCCCCCATCTTCTTAACAGCCTCGGCCGCCTTGTAGCGGACCCAGCGATCCGGGTGGGCGAGGTGTTTGACCAACACCGGCAAAGCCTCCGGCGCGTTCAACAGGCCGAGCGTCTCGCACGCTCCCTGGATGCGGTGCGGGTCGGTGCCATCGGCGAGCGCTACGAGCGCCGGCACCATGGTTTTGCTTTCCGGCCGTTTCGCCAACTCCTCCGCCGCCCAACTGCGGACGATGGGCGACCAGTTGCCGAAGGCCTCCACCAGTTGTTCGGAGGTCATTTCCCGCCTGTCCAGATCAAAGAGGCCTGCGGCGACAGCGGCGGCGGCTTCCGTCTTGTCGAGCCAGCCCGCAGGATCGGCATCGCGGCCGGTGATGACCAGCGTGCGCAATGGCAGGGCGTAGGTGAGCACATAGGTGGCGGCGGGACTCAACCCGGAATAACTGCTGTTTCCATAGTAGGTGTTGTCATCCGTCTGGCCGGGGCCGTATTGCTCCGCGCCATCGTAGGTGAATGATCCGTCGGAGCGTCTCACAAGATCGAGGTGCCACGACGACTTGCCAAAGAACCCGGCGGCCGCCTCGGGGCCGCCGACGGCCGCACCGAGACCGCTCCACAGATAGCTGAAGCCCTGCCCGGTGTGACCGTATTCGCGACTGGGGTATCCTGCCGTCGCCATGCGGGCGAAAAACTGCGTCTCCCGCGGCTTGTCGCCGATCGCGGAAAACATCACCGCGGTGATGGAATTCTTGCCGTTGTTCTCATGATAGGGCCAGGGGGCGTGTTCGCCGTATGGAATCGCGCCCTTGTCGGTGAAATAACCGAAGAACCCGGCGGCGCGGGCGATGGCTTGATCGATTTCCGGATGATTCACACCGCACTTTTTCGCCATCACGATGGCGAGATTGGCGGGCAGCCCGGCCATGTTCACCGGACCGTAGGGCGGCACGGAGCCATTGAATGCCCCCTCCTTGGTCAGTGCGGCAAAGCCGTGCCCAAAGGTGCCATACATGCTCTGGCCGTGGGCCAGCACGAGCGCGAGTTTTTCGATCGCTGGCAGGATCTCCTCGTCGCGGGTGACCAGGTAATACTCGCAGAGAAACAGCAGGCGATAGCTCATGTCCCATGTATTGCCCCAGGTGGGGCCGGAAGGCTTCTTGTCAGGATCGGGGATTTCCTTGGCGAGGCCGTGGGCCAAGTCGCGCAGCTTCGGCAGGTATTCCGG
>CAIVXP010000379.1 GCA_903909905.1 Akkermansiaceae bacterium | reverse complement strand
TGTAAAGCATCACGCGAGCGGCGAAGTCGCGGTGACCGATTGGGAATTCAACGCCTGGGGCGGCAAATTTCCACCATGGGATCTCGACAATGCCATCCCCTCGCGCATCGCCACCTCACTCGGCATGCGCCGCTTCAAGGGCGGCATGATCCTTGAAGGCGGCGCGATCGAAGTGAATGGCCGCGGCCAACTGCTCACCACCGAAGCGGTCCTGCTCAATCCCAACCGCAACCCGCAACTCGACCGCGCGACGATCGAGCAAAAACTTCGCGAGGGTCTCGGTGTCACCGACATCCTCTGGCTCAAGCAAGGCATCGTCGGCGACGACACCGATGGCCACATCGACGACCTCGCACGCTTCATCGACGAAACCACCATCCTTGCCTGTGTCGAGAGTTCCTCGCAATCGGCCAACCGCGCGGTGCTGGATGACAACCTCGCACGACTGCGATCATTTCACGGATCCGATGCGCGCCCCTTTGAAGTCATCGAAATCCCATTGCCCGAAGCCTGTGAAATCCCCGGCTGGCGACTGCCGATCTTGCCGGCATCTTATGTGAATTTCCTCATCGTGAATGGCGGCGTGCTGGTACCAACATTTCGCCAAAACAAAAATGACGACCGCGCGCTCGGCATGATTCGTGAGCTTTTCCCCGGCCGCGAGGTTACCGACATCGACTGCCTCGAACTCGTCGAGGAAGGCGGCACGCTCCACTGCATCTCGCAGCAACAACCAGCGTAAAGGCCGAGCGAATGATCATTCGTCGTTGGCAGGCACCACAGGCTGCTTCTGACCCGCGATCTCCTTGAGCGCAGCGTTGATGTCCGCAGTGGCATTCGATTCCGAAAGTTTTTTCGCAGGGTCCGCACCTTGGTCGATCCACCAGCGCAGTACCCGCAACTCGGCGGCCGTCACCTGCGACTTGCCATCGGGCGGCATGTGCATGTCATCGTCGAGCGGCAATTCAATCAGTTTGATAATGTAACTCTCCGCCGCATTTCCGGGCTTGAGGCCCGCACCTTCCAAACCACCTTTGACAAGCAGCTCATAGGTATCCATGCGGTAGTGGCCCTTGCTTTTTTCAGCGTTGTGACAAGACACACAGCGCCGCTCCAAAATTGGCGCGATGATCTCCGAGTAAACAACCGGATCCGGAGGTTTCACCACTTCCGGCTCTGCCGATTTTTTCTCCGTGCTCAGCATGCCACGCAGCCACTCCGGCGCGTATTGCGTGAGGTAGTCACGACCATGGGTCATCGATGCGCCATCATGACCCGCAAAAGTCATGATGCCAAAAGTCGTGAAAAAAATCAGCCGATACCACCGAGGATTTGCCCCCAACGCATCGGCCCACAACCTCGCGAGCCATGTCGCGATCGCCGCCACTGCAAAGGCCATGCCCGCCCACAGGTGACGCTCGGCAAGCTCGTTGCGGGCGTAGTCATCGCCACTTCCATGATACAAAAGAAATCCTGCCAAGGCCGCGACCACCGCGCTGATCATGCCAAGCGCCAACGCAAACCGCGATGGCCGCAAATCGTCGCGCCTCAACACCATCGCAGCCAACTCCTGAAAAAGCAGGAGGACAAAAACCCCAATCGGAATGTGCAACACCAGCATGTGGAAACGACCGAGAAACAGCACGATGTCCGGCCACTTTTTGCCCGGCTCGCCGGCGACCAGCGGCAGCGCGATCAATACCAGCGCCACCACCGTCGCACAGGCGGTCACCAGCATCAGCATCTTGCGGGTAAGGATGGGCGATAGCTTCTCGGACATGATTTTATTTCCAACTGCCCGGAGCTTCGGCGCATTTCGCGTGGCGGGAAAGCTGGAATTTCAACTCTACCCATCCTAACAAGCTCCTTGCTTCGGTCATCGTTCGCCGCCAAGCTCCGGCAACTTCTAACACCATGGACCTCACCATTCTCAAAACACTGCAC
>CAIVXP010000378.1 GCA_903909905.1 Akkermansiaceae bacterium | reverse complement strand
TCGATCTCGGCGATGCGCAAGAATGTGACCGCCAAGTGCTACGGCGGCGACATCACCCGCAAACGCAAACTTCTCGAGAAGCAGAAAGAGGGCAAAAAGAAGATGAAGATGTTTGGCAAGGTCAACATCCCGCAGGACGCCTTCATCAAGGTTCTCAAGAGCGGGGATTGATCGGGGGCTCGGATCACAATAAGCAGGCTGTCATTTTTTCCTTTCTCTGATACAAGTGCTCCATGTCCGAAAGCGTCAGGGCCGACAAGTGGCTGTGGGCTGTGCGATTTTTTAAAACGCGCGGTGTGGCCGCGGAGATGTGCGAAGCGGGAAAGGTGCGGCGTGCCGGGCATGAGTTGAAACCGGCAACAGCATTGCGTGCGGGTGATGTGTTGGAGTTGCCTTTTGCCGAGGGGCCGGGCACGCGCGTGGTACGGGTCTGTGGCCTAATCGAGCGTCGTGTCGCTGCGCCCGAAGCGCGGCTATGTTATGAGGAAACGACGGATCCATCGGTCTTCGAAGAGCAACGGCTGTGGCACGAGGCGCGCCGTGATGCACCGCGTGGCCGGCCGACCAAAAAAGACCGCCGCGACATGGGGCGGATCCGTGGGTTTTGGGAGTGAGGATTGACCACTGATTCAGTGGTCATCGCCGATCTCAGAGTGAAAAACGCGTATGTCCTTCGTCGCTGACTCCCGGATTTTTTTGCGAAGTTCGGTGACAGCATAGCGGCGCTTGATCGCTTCGATAGCAGCGATGACTTCGGGCTTCATTTCATCGAAGTTGGCTGCTTCGGCGGGTTTGCGTGCGGTCACCTCGACCAAGTGCGAGCCAAGGCTGCTACGAACGATGGCAGGTTGGCCGATGGGTAAAGAAAAGACCGCTGCGGCAAAATCGGTGGGCAGACGAGCCTTCGACATCCAGCCGAGCGAGCCACCTCGATCCTTGCTGGCAGGGTCGTCGCTGAGTTCGCGGGCGAGCGTGGCGAAGTCCTTGCGCTGGGATCTGAGATCATTCAGCGCTGCGCTCAGCTTGGCATCAATCTCCGACTGCGGATGATCCATCGCGGCCATGAAAATGTGACGGACCTCGACCCGCTCGCTCATCGCCATTGACGCAGCGTTTTGATCGAACCACGCCCGCGCTTCTTCATCGCTCGTGCGAATCATCGGCGCGATTTGTGCCTCGATCCATTTTTCCTGCTGCAACCGCGCGGCGACCTTTGCGCGAAGTTCGCTTTCGCTCGCGACGCCTTGGCCGTGCATTGAGCTTTCCATTTCGCCCTTGCTAGTGAAGCGGCTGAGCATCGCTCGCAATCGGGAATTGATTTCATTGGCGCTGATGTGAATCGATTTTGTGTCGCCAGCGATTTTATTGCGCAGCAGGGCATGATCGATCAGCTCCTCAAGCGCCTTCTCTCGGGCCTGCGATTTTTCCACATCACTGAGCGAATCGAATGACTTCCCTTCGAGCCAAAGTTTTTCGCGCGTCGCGCGTTCGAGTTGGCTGCGGGTGATGAAATGGCCGGCCACGCGGGCGACGACATCAGGCCTGCTCGACAGGCTGCGATCGATGATCTGGCTTAGCGGCCCCTTAAAAACAAAAAAGTCCCCGAGTACATAACCCGCGATCATGCCTAAGATGGCAATTCGGAGTATGAATTTGGCAGTACGGGACATGGGATAATAAGATGATAAATTACTATTGTGGCCGAGGTCCCAATTCTTTTACAGCACATCCACTTATCTCTCAATCTGCAATTATGCAGCTAGCGTCGTGTTGTGATCATGAACTGCTCAGCATTTAAAGCACAACGCCTTCGCAATTTTTCATCAAATCACCCGATGCCCTTTCGCAGATCGCGCATGCTCCAGAGGCGGGTGCCTGCGGCAGTGGCATTGCCGCGCATCTTGCGGGCGCCGGAGTTTCGCTTTGGGCCGAAGCGCGAGCGGGAATTGGCGAAGGCTTCGTCGACAAAGATGCGGCTGCCAATGACGGCCCCGTCCGTGAAGTAACGGATGCGATGCTGAAGCATTCGGGCGAAAGGGATTTCGCCATCGCGTTGTTCTTTGGCGGATCGCTCCTCTGGCGTGAGCTCTTGATAGGCCTCTTTCGGAATGCCTTTGCGCGTGGTTTTGCGCATCAAAGAACCATCGGGTCCGATGCTCTCGGAAGTTTTTTCTACCGCATGGGCCATCAGCATTTTGCGGTATGCGCGTGAAACTTCGCCC
>CAIVXP010000377.1 GCA_903909905.1 Akkermansiaceae bacterium | reverse complement strand
TGCACATCAAGGATGTGTGGTGGGGTCGCGGTGACGGCTCAGTAGGCGTTTTTGGTGGTCACACCAACTTTGGTGACACGCGCCGCTTCTGGGATTTCCGCTCACCTGGCCGTGGTGACATTGAGTTTGAAGACATCATCATCGCGCTTAATGACATCGGCTACGGCGGCCCGCTTTCGGTCGAGTGGGAGGACATCCGCATGGATCGCGTGCACGGTGGAGCCGAAGCTGCATCCTTTGTGCGCAGTTTGGATTTCCCGGTCAGCGGTTTGGCCTTCGATGCGGCTTTCGATAAATCGAAGCGGTGACGGGGGGGCTGGTTAATCTTCAGAAGTTATTGGGAAAGAGGATGGTGTAGCGGCTTCTTCTTCGTAGATGGTGCATCCTGCTTTTGTCTGTCCTTGGAGTAGGCCTTTCGAAGAAAGGTGGGGCGACGCGGCCCGTGGCCCCGATGCTATTCAAATTGGTATGATTTAAGAAGGGGCATGGCGGACGAAATCCGCCACCACGGTGAAGAGGTCACTTCTTCTTCCTTTTCCCCAATAACCAATAACCCATAACCACTAACTCTTCCCCCCCCTCAGCCTCAATCCGCCGGGCGGTGAGGTTCGAAGGTCATGGCGCGTTCGTGTTCGCGGGCTTTAGCGGCTTTTTTTGCCTGTTGGTAAAAATGTTCCTGAGCGCGGAGGCCTTTGCCGCGGGTGGGTTTGGTGAGACGGATGGAGTTGCCGTTGGGTAGGATGCGCGAGGCTTGGGTCTCGTCGTTGAAGTAGGTTTCGAGGATGCGGATGAGGCGGCGTTTGAGGGCGGGTTCGGCGATGGGGATCATTAGCTCGACGCGTTTTTCAAGGTTGCGGGTCATCCAGTCGGCTGAGGCGATGTAGACTTCCGAATCGCCGCCTTGGAGGAAATGGAAGATGCGGGCGTGTTCGAGGAAGCGGTCGATGACCGAAATGACTTCGATGTTTTTCGAATGTTTCGGGTCGCCTGGTTTGAGGCAGCAGATACCGCGGATGTTGAGTTTGATTTCGACGCCGGCGCGGGAGGCATCGTAGAGGGCGGCGATGATGTCGGGGTCTTGGAGTGAGTTCACCTTCGCCATGATGCGTGCAGGGAGACCCTGGCGGGCGCGTTCGGCTTCGCCGGAAATGAGGTCGAGCAGCATTGGCTTCATCGCGGTGGGCGCGGGGACGAGGCGCTGAAAGCGGAGCAATTTTGAGCGACCCGTGACGGCGTTGAAGAAGAGCGAAGCGTCGTTGCCGTAATCCGCCTTGCAGGTGAGGTAGGAAATGTCGGTGTAAAGGCGTGAGGTTGTTTCGTTGTAGTTGCCGGTGCCGAGGTGCACATAGCGGCGGAGGTGGCCGGACTCGCGGCGCACGATCATGCAGATTTTCGCGTGGGTTTTGAGGCCCTTCACGCCGTAAACGATTTGGGCGCCGGCGCGTTGGAGTTCGTCGGCGCGGTCGAGGTTGCGTGCTTCGTCGAAGCGTGCCTTGAGTTCGACGAGTGCGGTGACATGCTTGCCGTTTTCGGCCGCTTTGATCAGCGCGTTGATGATGCGCGATTTTTTGGCGGTGCGGTAGAGCACTTGTTTGATCGCGATGACATCCGGATCGCTCGCGGCTTCTTCAAGCAGGCGCAGCACCGGCTCGAATGATTCGTAGGGATGAAAGAGCATCAGGTCGCCGGAGGCGATCGTATCGAACATCGATGAACCGGGAACGATCGAGGGCGAGCTTTGGCCGGGCCAGTCGGTATCGCGCAGGTGGTCGAAGTCTGCGATGAAAACGAGATCCATGAATGACGCGAGGCCGGGAGGTCCGGCGATGCGGTAGATTTCGGCGGAGCTTGCGGCGGTGACTTTTTGGATCATGCGCGCCAAGTCCTTCGGTGCATCGGCGCGGATCTCGAGGCGCACCGTATCGGCGAAGCGGCGGGCGCTGAGGATTTCCTCCATTTCGTCGGCGAGGTCGGTGGCGTCTTCCTCCTGCACGGCAATGTCGCCATTGCGGGTGACGCGGAATGCGGTGGTGGCGGCGACCTTTTCGCCGGGGAAAAGTTGTTCCGCGTGGGCTGCGACGAGGTCCTCGACGAGTACGAATGCGAAGGTGTTGGATCCGGCGCCGATCGGAACAAGTCGATTGATTGAATCGGGGATCGTGATGAGTGCGAAGCGGGTTGTTTCGCTTTCCGTATCGATGAGGCGGCACGCGATAACCATTTGCAGCGCGGGCAAGGCGGGTGGTTGATCGTTGAGGTCGACGGCGAGCGGTGTGAGCAGCGGTGATATTTGGTCTTCGAATGTGTTGAGTGCCTGTGCTGCCTGTTCGTGGTTCAGGTCGTTCATTTCGAGCGCGAGGATGCTGGCCTTGCGCAGTGCGGGAATGAGCGATTGGTTGAAGAGTGTGTATTGCTCATCGCTCATGCGCTGGATTCTTTGGCGCAGCGCGTTGAGGTTGGCAGTGGGAGTGAGCCCCGAGAGGTCGGGCTTTTTGATGCCGCCGCGTTTCATCGCCATCAAGCCGCCGATGCGGACTTGAAAAAACTCGTCGAGATTCGAAGCGGTGATGGCGAGGAACTTCACGCGTTCGAGCAGCGGGAGGTCTTCGCGCAGCGCTTCGTTGAGCACGCGTTGGTTGAATTCGACCCAGGAAAGTTCGCGGTTGATGTAAGGGATGGGCATGGGATGCGGGAAGTGGCGGTGGATTTCAGATCTCCTCGTCAATCACAACGCTGAGTCCGAAGACTTGTTCAAAGAGGTCGGCCTTGGATGTCATCGCGAGGCGTTCGACCGCGGCATCGGCGAGGCCTGGGAGGCGGATGCGGATGCGTTTTTCTTCGCGGTGGATTTCGATTTGAGAGACGCGTTGGGCGTGGGTGCGTTCCAGCGCATCAGCGACGCGTAAAAGGGCGGCGAGTTTGCAGACGCGAATGCGGTCCTCGGTATCGAGTGCGGCGTAGCTTGGGTGGTCGAGGCTTGGGCAGGCGTGGCGGTGGTAGCGTGCGATCTGTGCAACGATGGTGACATCGTTGCGGTCGAGACCGAAAATCTCCGAGTTGAGAATCAGGTATTCCGAGTGCTTGTGGTGGGCGCGCGGGCTGACATAGGTGCCGACCTCGTGAAGGATTGCGGCGACTTGCAGCAGGAGTGCGTCGTGGGCGGTGAGTTGATGGAGATCGGTGAGCTCATCGAAAAATCGCTTGCAGAGGTGGCCGACATGTTCGCCGTGGGAGGGATCCGATTGATAGCGTTCTGCCAGGATGCGTGAGGAGCGCAGGACTTCCTCGGCGAATGTATCGGCGAGGTACTCCGAAACCAAAAGATCGTGCAGCAGGCCTTTTTCGTAATCGCTTTCCGGAATGCGCACCTCGTTGAGTTTTATCGCCTCGGCGATGGCGAGGTTGATTTCTAAAGCTGGCAAGAGCGCCTCGGTAGTTTGGTAGTCCAGTTGGTAGCGGCGAACGATTTCGGCGTCGCTGAGGTTGGCTGTTTCGGTGGTGAACTGGCGCAGCGACTTGAGCGTGCAGGCATTTTCACGATTGATGAGCTCGGGTGCGATCGATTGCATTTCGTGACCGATCACGACCATGCCGTCGATGCGGATGTCGGCATAATCCAGGCTGATCTGAGCGATGTTGCCGGAGGTGTGCTCGCGAATGACACGCAGCAAGCTACCGCCTTCGGCGTGGGATGCTTCGACTGCCTCGCGGGTGCGGTGGGTGCCCATGCGGTAGCTGGTGTAGCGGGTGATGAGACCATTTTGAAACAGTAGCGCGCGCGTGTTGCCGGGGCCGACATGGAGCACGAGTGTTGCGCCTTTTTTCATCCCCGGCAGGTGGCTCAGGCGGCGCCGGGTTTTGAGATAAATCAGGCGCGTCATTTCGCCATCGTCGATTGCGCCGAGGCGCAGACCGCAGGCGACGCGGATCCGGTTCATGAAGGTTTCCTGATTTTTCGCCTCGCTGAGGATGTTGGTGACGGCTGCACGGGTGATCTCGTGGGAATTGAGGCCGAGTTCGTAGAGGGATTTTTGAAATTCGAGGATGATTGAAACTACGCGTTCGGTGGTGGCGAGGCTGATAGCGCCATGGCGGAAAACGTCGCGGGCGACTGGTGCGGGTTGTTCGAGGAAATCGACGGCCTGGAGCGTGCCATCGCCGTTGCCTGTGGCGACGAGCATCGAAACCGCGCTGGCGCCGATGTGGATGGCTGTCGAGAGTTGCTCCGGGTGCGCGAGCTTGGTGGCGGATTTCCTTGGGCGAGCCATTGCCAAAGCACATCGCAGAGAGGATCGCGTTTCAATCACCAAAAACGTGCGCTGTGTGACATTTGCAGGCGGGGCTTGTCAAAGCAGGGGTGTGTGGGCATAGGATCGGTCATGCCAGTCACCGCAGCATTGGAACACTACCGGATCAAGCCCGGGGGCAAAGTTCATCTCGGCAAGATCCAGACCGATGATAAGTTGCTGTTTGCCGGCAATGGCAAGGATGACTACGAGCCGCAGTTTGGCCAATTGCAGAGGCAGCTCCAGGAACAGCAAAAGCTCCTCTACGCGCAGAATAAGCATCGGATCCTGGTGGTCATGCAAGCGATGGACACCGGCGGCAAGGATGGCTGCATTAAGCATGTTTTTTCGCACATCGATCCGCAGGGCATTCATGTGAGATCGTTCAAGAAACCCAGCGAAGAGGAACTCGCGCATGATTTCCTTTGGCGCATCCACTCGAAGGTGCCGCGGCGTGGGGAGTTGGTGATTTTTAACCGCAGTCACTATGAGGACGTGATTGCGGTGCGCGTGAAAAATATTTTTCCCGACGCGGTTTGGAAGCGTCGCACGCAGCACATCATTGATTTCGAGCGCATGCTTGCGGAAGAGGGCACGACAATCGTGAAGGTTTTTCTGCATATCTCGAAGGAGGAACAAAAACGCAGGTTGGAATCGCGTTTGGAAAATCCCGACAAGCATTGGAAGTTCAACCCCGATGACCTCGCGGATCGCGCGCTGTGGGATCACTTCATGAAGGCGTACGAGGATGTGGTTTCCGAGACATCGACCGAGCATGCGCCGTGGTATGTGGTGCCGGCCGACCGCAAGTGGTACCGCAACCTATGCGTTGCGAGAATCGTACTCGATACGATGAAGAAGCTTAAAATGACCATGCCCGAGCCGAGCTGGAATCCGAACGAAATACGAATCGGCGATTGAATGGGGGTGGTGGGATCAGTCCGCTGTCCAGTCGCGGCATTTTAGGCCGGGTACGCGCGAGAATTCGCGAAGGTTGGCGGTGACCAATGTCGCACCGGCGGCTCTTGCGGTGGCGGCGATGATGAGATCATTGGGGTTGATCGGTTTGCCAACTTTTTCCAGGCGCATGCGGATGTCGGCATAATGCTCGGCAGCCTCACCACCGAAGGGCAGGTGGGCGTAGGGTGAGAGGAGATCGTTGATGCGTTGGCGCAGGTGAGTGGCCTGGCTGCTTCTCAAGGCGCCATAGAGCAACTCCGCGCGCGTGAGTTCCGCAAGGCAGAGGTCGGCTGTCTTTTTGGAACTGAGATTGCGGATCAGTGCCTTGTTTGGCTGACGCAAAATGTAAGACCAGATGTTGGTGTCGAGGCAGTACATCGAACTCAGTCTTCGAGATTCGGAATCGTGCGGTGGCCGCGTTCGCGCTTGGGAGTGGCAAACGATTTGTCGACCGTGCCCATGAATGCCGAGAGGTGGCTCCATGCCGACGCATCGTCCTGAGCGGCGGCGCGGGCAAGGTGGTCGCGCGCCCAGCGGGAGAGTGATACCGAATCGCGGCGGGCGGCGGCCTCGACTTTTTTCTGCGTGTCCGCATCGAGATAGATCGTGAGTTGGGCCATGTGGGGAATTTGGCAGCGAACTCTTGAAAGTCAAGTATATGTGCCAAGTATATGTGTGTAATGAGCACGAAAAAACGTGTTATGGCAGGAAATTTCAATCAAAGCGCGCGCGACCAGATCACCTTGAGGTAGCGGGATTCCGGGTAGTTCGAAAGCGTCGGATGGTCGGCGCCGGCGCCGGTGCGCTGGATGATCTGGAGGCGGCGGTTGGTGCGGTGCGCGGCGGCGATGACGGTGCGTTCGAAGTCATCGGCGCCAAGTTGGCCGGAGCATGAGCAGGTGACGAAGATACCGCCGGGTTTGACGAGTTGGAGAGCGAGCTTGTTGAGGTCGGCGTATTTCGCGATGCCGGTTTCATCTTCGCGGCCGTGGATGAATTTTGGTGGATCTGCGATTACGAGGTCCCATGTGCGCCCGTTTTCGATCATCGTGCGGATCCAGGTGAAGGCATCGGCGTGGGTGAACTTCACGCGTGCCGAGTTGAGGTTGGCATTGCGTTTGGCCATTTCGATCGCGGTTTCGTCGAGGTCGATGGCGGTCACCTCGCTGGCTCCGGCGAGTGCGGCGGAGATCGAGAAGCCACCGGTGTAGCAGCAGAGGTCGAGCACCGAGCGGTCCTTGGCGTGTGAGGCGAAGAGCTTGCGGTTGTCGCGTTGATCGCAGAAGAATCCAGTTTTGTGGCCAGTGCTGAAATCGATTTCGTAGCGGATGCCGTGTTCACGAATTTTCACAGAGCGGACATTGTCGGAAGTCGCGCCGCCGCTGCGGGGGATGCCTTCGATGCGGGCAAGTTCCGCGTCGATGCCGATGACCACGCGTTGGGTGTCGAGGCATTCGTGAAGAATCGGGATCCAGCGTGGCAGGCGTTGCCATGCGGCGAGGTTGGTGATTTCCACCGATAGCACATCGGCGAATTTGTCGGCAACGATGCCGGGCATGAAATCGGCGTCGCCATGGATCGCGCGGTACGCCTCGGTTGTTTCGTCGAGCGCGAGCATTTCGCGGCGCATGGATGCAGCGCGGCGGATCGCATTGTCAAAAAACGACTCGTCGATTTCATCGGGCGAGTGGTTCACGATGCGCAAGGGCATGCGCGACTTTGGATTCCAAAGGCCCCAGCCGAATGCGCCACCGTCCTTATCGAGCACTTGTACGAGATCACCCGGCTTTGCGTCGCGCGAGGCCTCGCCGATCATCTTTGGCCAGATCGACGGGTGATAGGTGATGTTCTTAATTTGAACGGTCGGCATGCGGGCAATAGGCCTCAAGTCGGGAAGAATGTCGAATCCGAATGGTTGATCCGTTTCCATTGCCATGTCGCATGTTTTCGGGAAGGGTGTCGTTTCATGAAAATGCACCGCATTCTTGCCGAAGCCGCGTCGGAAACCATCAAGTTGGTTTTCAAGGAGCACCGCGTCTTGGATCACGCGCTGGCCGAGGCGTTTGAGAACAATCCCAAGTGGGGCAAGCGTGATCGTGGATTCATTGCCGAGACCGCATTCGAGGTGGTGCGTTGGCGGCGTGCTTTGGGGTTTGTCGCGGACAGCGAGGAGACCGATGCCATGTGTGCGGCGCAGTGGCGGCGGATGGGTTATGAGATTCCCGAGTGGTGGAAATTCAAAGGCGCGAGCCCTGAGGAAATGGCGTTGCGTGAATTGCAACTTGCCGATCAACCGCGGGCGATTCGTGAGTCGATTCCCGATTGGCTTGATGCCTTGGGCGTGGACGAACTTGGTGATGCGTGGGATCAGGAAATTGCTGTGCTCAACCATCGAGCACCGGTGTATTTGCGGGTCAACACGCTCAAGACCACGCGCGACGAGGCGATTGGGTGGCTGGCATCGCAGGGGGTCGAGGCCACGACGATTGAGGCTTTGCCTGATGCTTTGGTGTTGGCGCGCGGCAAGTCATTGCCGAAGCCATTGAGGCTTGATGGACGCGTGGAGATTCAGGATGCCGGGTCGCAAATGATTGCGCCGATTCTTGGGGCGCAACCTGGCGAGCGTGTCATCGACGCGTGTTCGGGCGCGGGTGGCAAGGCCTTGCATTTGGCTGCGCTGATGGGCAACGAGGGGCGGGTGTTTGGCATGGATGTCGATGTGAAAAAACTTTCCGAGCTTGAGCGCCGCGCGAAACGGGCAGGAGCTTCGTGCGTGAAGGGCAAAGAGATCATCGAAACCACG
>CAIVXP010000376.1 GCA_903909905.1 Akkermansiaceae bacterium | reverse complement strand
ATGTTTCGTAGACAGCGCTCATTGTTTGTTTTTGGTGCGGGACTTGTTGCCTGCGTCGATCTGTGATGCTCGGCCATAAGCAACTTGTGCTTCCTTGAGTGAAATGAGTCCGTTGCGGTTGGTGTCGTAAAATTCCATCACGGCATCAGCGGAGTAGCCGCTGTCGGCGAGGCCTTCGGTGAGTTCCTCGCGATCGAGTTGGCTGTTGCCATCGTCGTCCCAGCGGTCGAACTTTTGGAGGAGACCGATCATCTTGCGCTCTACAGGGGTTTTGGGAACCACGGGGCCGATGGCGGGCGCGCAGGCGGTGATGGCGAGTGCAGCGAAAGCGGTAATGTGTTTCATTGATGATTGATGTTGGCGGTGGTGACCGGATCGGGCAAGCATTGATGCCTGCCATGAAAGTACAACTGATCGTTGCCGGGCGCCCGGCACTGGCTTACGCGAAACTAGGGGTCGACGAATACCTCAAGCGGCTTGGTAGGTATGGCAGTTACGAGTTTGTGACAGTCAAAACGGGATCGCGCGAGGAAGTGTCGGCCCGATTGCTTGAGCGTTCGCGCGGGTCTTATCGCATTGCGCTGGACGAGAGAGGTGATTTGCTTGGAACGAGGGAGCTTGCGGCGCGGCTTGACTCGTTTGTCATGCGCGGAGACATCAAGTCGCTCTCATTTTTAATCGGCGGATCGGATGGTCATGACGCGGGGCTTCGTGTCGCCTGTGACAGTGTGATTTCTCTTTCGCCAATGACTCTTCAGCACGAGTTAGCGTTGGTTGTGCTGCTCGAGCAATTGTACCGGGTCGAGACCCTGAGGAGTGGCTCGCCTTACCACCGGGATTGATGAATCGAGGGGCGTGAAAAGTTATCCCGCGGCGGCTCCGATGGAGGAAAAGGAATTACCTGCGGTATTGATTTTGAGGCATCATGCCGAACTGGCCCATGCCTTGACCTGGCACCTGAGTGTTCCAGGGTATTTTACTGGTTTCGGTGGTGGGGCCGACCGGTTTTTTTTCCGGGCTTTCAGCACAGGAATTGAGAGCAATAACGGCAAGGGCGATGGAGAAGCTGATCAATTTCATGGCGTGGATTATGCGAATGAGTTTGTCGAACGGGGGAGGGAAATCAGTTGCCGGATGGTTTGGCGAGCATGACGCGATCGCCGGGCTGGAGTCGAACGCCGGTGGCCAAGGTGTCGAAGTCGATTTCTGCGATCGTCTGTGTTGGCTCAATCGATGAGGGACGGACGCGTCCTAGGACCTTGCCATCGCGCTGAACAATCAGCGAGGTCTGCGGTGTGAAGCCCGAGTTGGAACCGGCACCGATGACAAGGAACCCCCAGTCCTGATTGACGGCGCTGATCACTGATTCGGTCGTGCCGCTGGCATTGCGAGAAATTCTTTCGAGATCACGCTTCATGAGGCGATCGAGTTCCGCACGATTGGTGGTAAAAGCTTTTTCCGCTGCGCTGGTAAGGGTTTCGAGTTCCTCCAACTTCGTTTGTTGTTCCCTTTTTCTGTTTTCGAATTCCTTAATCTTATCGCCAATGTTATCAACGGTCACATCACCGCCCAGTTCGCTCATGATTCGGTCGAGCTCGGCTTTGGCTTTATTGACCTCGGTGAATTCGTCCTCCTGATTTTTCAGGGTATCGTCGAGCCCGCTGAGATCGCGCTCGAGGGTGGCGCCTGCTGCTTTAACAGCGTCCAGTTTCTGGGTGGCCTCTTCTTTTTTGGTATCGGCGGCAACGAGCTGAGCTTTCAGATCCTTGACTTCCTTTTCAGTCTTTTCCGCATTGCTCGATGTCTGTTGGCGCTCGGCGATGGTGTCGAGGCGGACCTGCTGAACATTTTTGAATTTGCCCGAATGGCTGATCGAGAAAAACGCGGCGCCACCGGCGAGGAGGACGGCGACGATGTAGAGCATCTTTTTCATGGGTTCTGAGTAAAAGAGGGGTAAGAGCCTTGGATATGGGCCGATCAGTTGGGAGCGCTGGGCTCCTGTTCTTTTTGTGCAGCGGCAAGCACGCGATCGCCGACGGCCAGGGTGGTGTCTTTGGTCTGCGAGTCGGGAATGATGCTGGCCGCGGCGGTGCCGGACTCGACAGATGTGACCAAGAGCTTGGCGATGGTTTGGTCGCCTCGAACCACATCGAGCGTGGAGTTGGCCACCACACCGCTGGCGTTGCCGTTTGCGAGGGTGACGAATCCCCAGCTTGGGTAGATTGAGCGGATTCGCGTATTGAGGCTCGGCAGCGAGCGTCCGCTGCTGATGATTTCGAGTTTT
>CAIVXP010000375.1 GCA_903909905.1 Akkermansiaceae bacterium | reverse complement strand
TCGATAACCCAGTGCGCAGGCCACGACAGTTGCGTAACCAGAATTTTCCAGGCCAAGGATACGGTCGTAGGCGGCGGGATTGATCCCTTCGAGCGGGCAACTGTCGATGCCAAGCATGGCAGCGGTGGTCATGAGTTGGCCTAGTGCGATGTAGACCTGGCGAGAGTTCCATGCGCGGCGTTCATTGGCCGACATCGATGAGCTGAAGCCGGAGATCATGCCGGCGAGTTGGGCGAAGTTTTCGGTCGGGCAGTTTTGGACTTCGGCCATGCGGTTGATCCATGCATCAATGTCCGGCTGAGCAAGGTCAGTGCGGGTGGTGAGCACGACGAGGTGCGAAGCATCGGTGACTTGGGGTTGATTCCATGATTCGTCGCGAAGTTCGCGGCGGATGGATTGATCTTTTACGATGAGGAATTTCCATGGTTGGAGACCGAAAGATGAGGGAGTGAGAACGAGTGATTCCTCAATGGCGCTCCACTGTTCCGCGTTGATTTTGCGGGATTCGTCGAACTGCTTGGTGGCATAGCGCCAGCGGAGGGCATTGAGTACGGATTGAGTGGAGTGGCTCATATTGTTTAAATCAGTAGTTGGTGTTCATTTGTAGTGGCAGCGAGATCATGGGTAGATCCTTGAGGGTGAGCAGCAAGATTGCGCCGTATTCCTTTTCGAAACGATTGTCTCGAGTGTTGAGTCCTAGCGCGAAGACCCAGTTTCCGAGGTTTCGATGGATGGTGTATTGCTGCAGCTCCATGATGCCGTCGTCCAGTTCGTTCACATGTTGGGTGCCGAATCCCCAATTTTCCGTCAGGTGGGTGTATGTGCGAAACGAAACGCGGTTGGCATCGTTGAGGTAGGGGTGTTGGTCGAGCCGCACAAATCCGAGTGAGCATTCGAACCAATCGACGGGTTGATAGTTGATTGCGCTGTAGATGCTGGTGAAGCCAGGGCCGTCCGAGCTGATGGGAACTTGGGTTTCGATGTTTGCTCCCAACCATGGCAGCGGCTGCCAGCGCAGATCGTTGTAGAGGTTAGACATGTTCCGCTCGTCTTCCGGTTCATCGAGGAAGGCATCGATGTAGGTATCGAGGAAGAGCCATTCCATGCTTTGGTTGTCGCGTTTGGTGAGGAGGCGGTTGCGCACGCCGAGGCGTATGATTTCCCAGCTTTGGAGTTCGTCGATGGCGGTGAAGCGGAGCGGGTCGAGCGGTTGCGGTCGGGTGCTGGGGCTCAGGTGGTCGACGGAAGGGTCGCCAGGCTCGTAGTCGTTGGTGCGGAGGACGGAAAGGTTGCTGTAAGGTTGGACGATGTGGAGGAGTCCATTGAGGCCCCAGTCGCGATTGCCGACATCGCCATAGTCTTTGGAAATTTTAAATGAGGATTCCACGCCCGCGTGGATGGTGGCGCGATCGAGGTTGTCGGCATCGCCCTCGGTGATTTCGTAGGCCGAGTAACCGACGCCGGCTTGGGGTGTGACGCTGAAGAAACCGCCGTAGGTGCGCGGCAGGGAAAATTCCTGGTAGGTGTGAAAGCGGGCGTAGCCCGAGTCGAGAAGCTGGGTGCGGATGTCTTCACGCCTTGGATCGCCGAGCGGGAGGGCGATCATGCTTTCGGCGAGGCGCCGCTCATAGGCACCGAGTTGGTTGAGATATCGGTCGGCAGCCGGGTCGCTTGTGCTGAGCGTGAGCAGCGGGTCGATGACGGCATTGAGTGTGGTATCAGGCGCTTTTTCGGTGATCAGTCCGAGCGAGGTCGTGCCTTCGTGGAGGAATGGGAGTCCGAAACGGGGTCCGCGTGATTGATCGAAGGTGATTTCAGGCAGGCGGGTATCGGCGCGGTAGAAATCGTTGATGCGGAAGCGGGTGAGGAACGAAAGCAGCGATGAATCATCCTGACGGAAAATGCCGAACGTGTTATCCGGGTAGGGGTCGGTCGAGTAAGTGTCGCGGCTGAAGTCACCGAGGTAGTATTGATCGCTCAGCCATGTGAGTTGGGTGTCAGCACGCCATTTTGAGTCGTTGTTTTTACCTAAAAATTTGCGATGCTTCAAATTGGCGCGGAAGCGTTCCGAGTCGATGGGCTCACGGGGGAATCCGTTGCGTGTGGTTTCGGGAGCGAGGTCATCGAGATAGTAGAGGTTGAGATTGGCGAGGTCGCCGCGGGCATCGGGTTTTTTGTCGATGAGGTCGAGGCCGGTGCCTACTCCTCGCTTGCCGTAGAGGTCGAGGCGCCAGCGTGAGAGCAGCCAGCCGTCGTCGGATTTTCCGGTGATGGGATCGGTGTTGCCACCAAGCATGATACCGTAGGAGTTGAGCAAGAAGGGTCCCCAGTGTGAGCTAAGGCCTGGCAGGAAGTGGTAGCCAAGTTCTTCGTGTAGCGGTTGGCTGAGGTATGGCAGCCAAAAGACCGGCACATCGCCGGCGTAGACTTTGAGGTTGTTGAAAACGATTTTATTGTTGGGGTAAACGCGGGTTTTTTTGGCGCGGATCCAGAAATTCGGTTTTTCGTAATCGTGGGTTGTCATGCCACCATCCTTGCCGACATAGATTTTTTTCCCGTCATCTTCCTCGAGTGTGAACTTGTCGGCCTCGAGAATGACCGGATCCAAAGAGGCGCGCATGTCGGACGAATCTAGGATTTTTTTCTCGTAGTAATAAATTGCACGGTGTCCGCGTCGGATGCTGTCTGCCTCATAGGCGACAACATTTCCCGTGAGTGTGACCGATTTCGAAACGAGGTCGATGGTTGCGGTATCGGAGAACACCTCCATGCCATTATCGCCTTTGATTTTTACCGGGCCACCGAGGACGATTTGCTCGCGAACATTTCCGCTCATCGTTCCACCCATGTTTTCGATATCGAGTTCCTTAGGTGTAGGGCCTGGGACATTGCCGAGCGGTGAGAAGTCGGGCATGGGCACCGGGGTGATCAAGTCGACTGGGCCGGCGGCCGAGAGATCAGGTAGCAGACCCTCGTCGGCTGATTGCTGGGCAAGGGCATTGACCAGCAGAAATGCGTATGCCAGCCGTGCGCCAAGTTTCAACATTGCGAAGATCACAAATCCCTTGGCGGGTGAAGTAAAGTGGAAAGGCGGGTGAAGACGGTTGTTTTGGGGTTTACCGCTGGAGGATTTGCGTCATGTTTTTGTGCGTGGGAAATACATTAAAGGTTGCGGTGATTGGCGTGCGCGGATTTATTGGCCAGGGATTGGCGATGGATCTTTGTTCCAAGGGACTTGAGGTGGTGGGCGTGAGTCGTGCCGGGAGGGGAGAGGTCGCGGGCGTGAAACGCTGGCAGGCGGTGGATTCAATGGATTTTTCCGATTGTGGGGCGTTGGTGAATTTGGCGGGCGAATCAATTGACCGGCGCTGGACTAAGGCGACTCGTCGAAAATTTCACGAGAGTCGGATCGGGCTCACGCGACGGGTGGTTGCCTCATTGCGAGCGATGCCGGCGAGTGAACGTCCGCGGGTGTTGGTGAATGCTTCGGCGGTCGGCATTTACGGCGATCGTGGTGAGGAGGTCTTGGATGAGCATTCCCTTGTAGGAGGTGGCTACCTCGCTGATTTGTGCCGTGAGTGGGAAGAGGCGGCATTCGAGGCAGAGGCCTTGGGTTTGCGGGTGGTGTGTTTGCGTATTGGTGTGGTCATGGGCCGTGGTGGTTCGGCCTATGAAAAACTCGTGAGGGTCCTGAAGACAGGCTTGGGTGGTAAACTGGGCAACGGGCGGCAGTGGATGCCGTGGATTCATGTGGATGATCTCCGCCGTGCAATTGTGGAGGCGATTTTGAATGAACAAATTTCCGGCGTGGTGAATGGCGTGGCGCCGAAGCCCGAGCGCAATGCGGACTTCACGAGTAAATTTGCGAAGCGCTTGGGAAGATGGGCGATTTTGCCAGTGCCTAGTTTTGTCTTGAAGCTCGTGCTGGGTGGTTTCGGCGGTGTCCTGTTGGCGAGTCAGAGAGTGCGACCAAGCGTATTGGAATCGGTCGGCTTTGAATTTCGGTATCCCGATTTTGACAAAGCGCTGGATGAGTTGGTGCGTTGAATATCCAAGTGCCCGTGTTGGGGCTTGGCTTGAACCTTTGATCGAATCACGATGTTTGCTGTGAACCAGCATGTAGATCAATTGCGCGCGAAGCGCCTCATTTTCGCGGATTGTGGCAAGCCGGATCAGGTGCTTCGGCTCGAAGATTTTGAGCCTAGGCTACCTGACGAGGGTGAGGTGCTTGTGAGAATGGATGCGGCACCGATCAACCCGGCGGATTTGAATTTGATCGAAGGGACTTATGGGGTGAAGGTTGATTTGCCTGCGGTGCCTGGAATCGAGGGTTGTGGAGTGGTGGAAGTGAGTAAGTCGTATCGATTTGAGGCCGGGCAGCGGGTTGTTTTCCTGCGACGTGCATCGACATGGGCGACTCATACGACGGTGAATGAGGATCATCTTCTTGCCGTTCCTCTTGGAATTGACGCTCATCAGGCGGCGATGCTGAAAGTGAATCCCGCCACTGCGTGGAGGCTGTTGCATGGTTTTGTCGAATTGAGACCGGGTGATTGGGTGGTGCAGAATGCGGGAAATTCGGCAGTGGGTCGTTGTGTCATTCAGTTGGCGCGCGAGTATGGATTTCGCACGGTGTCGTTTGTGCGCCGTGTTGGCTTGGCGGATGAGTTGCGCGAGCTCGGTGGAGATGCGGTTTTTTCTGACGATGACGCGGGGTATGCCGAGGCCAATGCGATTCTGGGCGGAGCAACGGCGCGGCTTGCATTCAATGCGGTGGGCGGTGAGAGCGCTTTGCGATTGATGAAGTTGTTGGAGGAGGGAGGCACGCACATCACTTATGGTGCAATGGCGCGCAAGCCATTGACCCTTCCAAACGGGCTGTTGATTTTCCGTGACCTCCGGGTGCGCGGGCTATGGGTCACCAAGTGGTTGGAAGATGCTTCTTCTGAAGAGGTGCGCTCGACTTATGAAACACTTGTCGGCTTTGTTGCCAATGGGCGTCTGGTGCAGGCGGTGGATTCGGTTTTCCCCCTTGGGGATTGGAGGAGTGCGCTGGAGCGACTCAAAGATTCCGAGCGCAACGGCAAGGTGTTGTTGATTCCTTGATGCCGCAGTCAGTTCATATTCAGGCAAAGCAGCAAACTCTTGGGGGAAAGTGCTTTGGCATGCTTTATTTTCGATGCCAGACGGTGACGAGTGAGCTTGACCATTGGAATTTGCGCGCGGTTTCGCGGATTAGAAATGGTTCGTCGCATTGGTGTTGAAGCTCGAAGTGGGGGCTGAGTATTTGAAGCAGCCAATCGAATGTTGAGCCTGTGGGCCAGTTTTCCGGTGGGGTAAATTCGGCGAGCCAGGTGCATGGGGTGGCGAGCACGAGTTCGCCGCCAGGGTTGACGAGTGACGGTAGGCGTTGAAGCAAGCGTTGTGGTTCGGGCAGGCGGCAGACGAGGTTGGCGGCGTGAACGCGGTCGAATGAGCCGAGTGACGCGGGGAGATTCATCGCATCCCCGTGAAGGAAGGTGATGGAATTTCCTTCGGTGATTTGTGGCGGGTGGGCGACAAGATTGGTTATTACATGACCTTCTTCGTGCCGCTTGTAGGGGACGCATTCTCCACTGCGGATTTTTTCGGCGGCGTCGATAAAGGATTGGGAAAAATCGATGCCAGTCACGGTGTTGCAGAATTTGGCCATTTCAAAAGTTGAGCCACCGACGGCACAGCCAAGGTCGAGTCCGCTTGCTGCAGGAGTTTTTGAAAAATGTGAAATCGTTCGGCGTGTGAACCCTAGGGCCTCACGCATTGGAGCTGGCCATTCGTGTGCGGTCGGCAGGACTTCATCGGCCCGGGCAAAGTGAAAGAGCAGGTATTCGTCGAGCAACTTGAATGTTTCGTAGACAGCGCTCATTGTTTGTTTTTGGTGCGGGACTTGTTGCCTGCGTCGATCTGTGATGCTCGGCCATAAGCAACTTGTGCTTCCTTGAGTGAAATGAGTCCGTTGCGGTTGGTGTCGTAAAATTCCATCAC
>CAIVXP010000374.1 GCA_903909905.1 Akkermansiaceae bacterium | reverse complement strand
GCTTGCGCGACCTTTGCCCGAGGGTTTTTGATGTTCTGCGCCTCGTCGAGGACGACCAAATGATACGAGAATCCTAGTAGATTCTCGATGTCCCGATGCAGCAAGGCAAAAGAGGTCAGCACGAGGTCCGCATGCGGGATCGAACGCAGGTACTTCAAACGGTCAGGGCCATTGAGCACGAGCACGCGCAGCCCAGGAGTGAACTTCAGCGCCTCGGCCCGCCAGTTCGGAACCACTGATGTTGGCGCGACCACCAAGCTTGGCATACCCTGCGAGCGGCCCGATTCTTTTTCCGCAAGAATGTGCGTAAGCGTCTGCAAGGTTTTGCCCAGTCCCATGTCGTCGGCCAAAATCCCGTGCAACCCATGACTCGCGAGAAATTGCATCCAGCGAAATCCCGCAAGCTGGTAGTCGCGCAAGGTCGCGCGCAATCCCTCGGCAGGTGGCACGGCCTCGATGCCGGAAAAATTCCGCAGTTTCGTCGAGAGTTCGGCAAGAGCGGGCGGCGCATCGATGCCAAGATCGCCAAGCCCCGCAAGGGACGCTGCGTCGAGGGCATGAACCCGCGTTTTCGAAGGAAATTTCGGATCAATCAGCGTCGCAAGATGATGCAAAATCCGCCTTACCCGCCCGATCGGAAGCTTCAACGCATCGCCATTCGGCAAGGGCGCGTAAATGTGCCCAAGGTCGGGCCGATCAAGGGTTTCCTCAAGAAAATCACCCTCCAGCAACTCGGCAAGGATCGGCAAAAGATCGTGACGCTCACCACCGACATCAAAGCCTACCGAGAGGCTGAACCATCCGCCTTCCACCGGCGCAAGTTCGCTGTCCCACTTCGAGGGATCGGCCTCGAAGACCCGGTGGCCGACATTGTCAGCCACACTCACTCGCCAGCCCAAGCCCTCCAACCGCGCAATCATTTCGCCACGGAATTGGTGCCAAAAGGCATCCACCGGCACACGGCCGGGATCGGGAAACCAACGGTCACGCGGCGCTTCGTCGCGGGAGTCGCGCGATTTGAGGTTGATGAGAAATCGCCAAGCCGAATTCGACTGCAATGAGGAAAGGCCGGTATCGATCAGTTGCTGAGCGGCGGCATTTTCTGCAGCGGCATTGTGTTCGATTAAGGCCCTGCGACCATCGGCCAACATCACTTCGCTGGTCCAGCGAGGCATGGCGCCCCGCAGGGAACTACGATGACCATCGTAATTCACTGTCGCCTCGGCAAAGATCCATTCCGAGGTGTCGGCCTGCCCCAACGACTGCAACAAGAGCCGCGAGGTTCGGTCGGCCGCCTCGCGCGTAACATGCAGCTCAAAAACTGGACTCGGCGAAATGCGCGGCAAACCAGCCGGCGATTTTGGCTCCGCTGGCACATCTTTCGGCAAAGCCGCTGCCACAGCAGCCTTGACCCCGCCACCCGCGAGCGAGGCAAGGTTGCGTTCCTTGGCCGTGCGCAAGATCAAGGCCACGGCATGATGACAAAAGGCCCCGACTTCGCAGGAACACGAGCTTTCAAAATCCCACTCATCTCCATCCCGCCAGAATTCCACCTTTGCCTCTTCCCCGGCCACGGTTCCTTCCAGCGCGAAAGAACCAGATGCCACTTCTTCCAGTCGCAGGTTTTTCGCCTTGGAAACAAATGACCCCGCCACCGCCAGCACCTCTTCGTCAAATCGCCGCCGCCACGCGGAATCGCGAAAAAACATCGAAGCGGAAATCTCGTCGGGCACGCCTCGAGAGCTTCAAGATAGCAGGATTTTAGTCAAGCAAGCGAGACCCTCACCCCAGCAAAGCCCCGAAGCTGCAGAACAATTTTGAGTCGACGGGCGGCTTGGCGGGCAATGGCGCGTCGTGGTCCAGGTGCGCTTGACAGATTTGGTGGAAATCCTCCGGCGTTTTCGCGCGACGCATCTGATATTCAAACTCCCCTTCGATGCCGTGACTGATGTAGGCCAGCGTTTTTTTCATCCGCTGTACATGGGCGCCGGGAATGAACTTGCGCGCCTCGCCGGCGAGCTCGTCGTAGAGCTCGAGCACATACGCCAACAAATCGCGATGCGTCGGCTGAGGAGCGAAGCCATCTTCCATGGCAGTGATGAGCTGCGAGAAAATCCACGGATTGCGAATCGCACCGCGTCCGATCATCAAGCCTGCGGCGGCACTCTGTTTCAAATAGGCCAAGCCGGTTTCGACATCGACGATATTGCCATTGGCGATCACCGGACAATGCATCGACTCGACAGCGAGCTTCACGCAATCGGGATGCACCGGCGTTTGATATCGCTCAAGCACGGTGCGTCCATGAATCGTGAGGCCGTCGATGCGGTGCTTGCGGAAAATTTCCAGTAAGGAAGAAAACTCATCAGCACTCGCGTAACCGACGCGCGTCTTGACTGTGAATCGACCGGGAATGGCGTCGCGCAGGGCGCCAATAATTTCATCGACCGTTGTCGGCTCACGCAAGAGACCGCCGCCGGCATTCTTGCGACAAACGATCGGCGCCGGGCAGCCGAGATTGAGGTCAATGCCTACGATCGGCAGTCGTGCCAATTCGCCG
>CAIVXP010000373.1 GCA_903909905.1 Akkermansiaceae bacterium | reverse complement strand
GGTTGTGGTAAGAGAATGTGGTTTCAATTTCGCCGCTGAGGCGCTTGGCCCAATCGCCGCTCAATACATCCGAGCATTTCACACCGCTGATGTTTCCATCGATCGAATGCCGGTCGCTGTTGCGATCGATTTCGCCGCTGGCTTCAAGTCGTGCATTGTCCCAGGCGCTGAGTTCCACTTGATCGAGAAAGAGCCGGTCGTCCTGATGTTTCAGTCGAATGCGATCGATTTTTGCCGCCGGGAAATTATTTCCAGCGAGTTCGAGAGCGCCGCCGCTGAGATCGACAGCGTGGCCTTGACGACCGAATGATTTCAGATCGGCGCGGAGCTGACTCGCAATGAGTTGCTTGTCGCCTAACTTCGCGTTGATCGTGGCATCGGCGATTTGCAGTCCGTCGAATTTCACTTCGCGGGGCAACCAGCTGCGGCTTGGTGTGGGGGCCGGCGTGCTTGGTGTGGTGGTGGTCGAAGGCAACTCAGTCTTCGTTGCGGCGGGTTCTGTTTTGGCCTGCGTGAAATCGAGGGTCGTTTCGAGACGGTGGACTTTGGACCCGGTGATTTCCCAGACTCCATTTTTCAATCCACCGAGGCCGATCTCGGTGCGCAGTCCGTCCATTTGCAACGCGCGCAGCGGACCGCTGCCGTTGGCGGTGAAGCTGGCGCTTTCGAGAGCAAGGCCGTCCCAGCGAAAGGCTCCAAATTTGCCCTCCGTGCCTAGCGCCTTGCTGGCCTTTTCTGAAAGCAATCTGCGGAAGGCATCGCCATGTAGGTAGCTGCGGATGAGGCCGTAGAAGATGCCGCTTGTCAGGAGTGCGGTGCATACGATGGCGAAGGCGAGCTTGGCCTGCCATGCGATGCCGGATTTGCGTACGCGCACTGATTCCGTGGGTTGATTCATGAAAGCAAAATAGCGGCGATCCCTCCCACCGCAAGCCCGGCGAGAAGTCGGCTGGGACTTTGGTGCAACAAGTTTCAGGTGGGCAAAACGCCACATTTGTGGTTGATCTGGTGGGTCATGAAACTCAAGCGCCGTCAATTTATCACCACCTCATCGGCCGCGCTCGCCGCGGGATTTTTCGCCAACTGTGGCAAGGGTAAGCTGCCCGAGCTCAAGGTTTACACCTGGGCTGACTACATCGATCCCGAATTGGTCGCGGAATTCGAACAGGCGCAGGGTTGCCGTCTGGTGATTGATACTTTCGATTCCAACGAGTCGATGCACGCCAAGCTCAGCGCGGGTGCGACTGGCTATGATGTGGTGGTGCCATCGTCTTACATGGTCAAGACGCTCGCGCGCGAAAATATGCTGCAGCCGCTTGATCATTCCAAGCTGCCGAACCTCAAGCATGTCGACGCGCCCTACCTCCAACGGGCACTGGACCCCGGCATGAAACATTCGGTGCCCTACATGATGGCGCCGACCTGCATCGCGTGGCTCTCCAGCAAGGTGAACAATGCCGAGTCATCCTACCGGATGTTTGACCGCAGTGATTTGAAAGGTCGCATCACCTTGCTCGACGACATGCGCGAGGTGCTTGGTGCGGCGCTGCGCTCGCTGGGATTTTCGATCAACTCCAAGGACCCCGCACAGCTCGCGCAAGCGCACGATGTGGTGATCCGTTGGAAGAAGAACATCGCGAAGTTCGACAGCGAGCAGTACAAGAGCGGCATTGCATCGGGCGAGTTTCACCTCGTTCAGGGCTATGCCGGCGACCTTTTGCAAGTCGCTGGCGACAATGCGGACGTTGTGGTGAAGATCCCGCAGGAAGGCACGGCATTCAGCTGCGACGATCTCTGCATCTTCAAGGATTCCCGGGCGGTGGATCTGGCGCATCGCTTCATCGACTTCCTGACCGAGCCGAGGGTCGCGGCAAAAAACATGCAATACATCGCTTACCGCGCGCCTAACCAATCGGCCTATGCGCTGCTGAGCGAGGAATTCCGCAGTAACGAAGTGCTGTTCCCGAGCGAGGAAATTTTTGCCAAGTGCGAGCCGATCGATGATCTCGGTGACGCGCTTGCGCTGTGGTCGGGCATGTGGGATGCGGTCAAGGCTTCGTGAGATTGCTTTAGTAACAGTTGTTTTTTTTATGATGAAATGCGTGATTTGCAAATTGTGTGGTTGGCTTGGGCGTGTGATTGTCGGCGCAGTGCTCGCGCTCGCTGCTTTGTGGGCCTTTGGCGCTTTGTGGTTTGATTTCCCCATGGTGGAGTTCAGGCCATGGGCTGCGGGTGCTTTCGCCTTGGTGATGATATTGGTGGCGGTATTCGTGCGGCCGCGCTGGCGGGCGAGGCTTGGCATCGCGTTGGCGGTCGTGCTGGTCGCCGTCTGGTGGGCATCGATCCCACCGCGCCAGTATCGCGATTGGAAACCGGAGGTGGCTTTGACTCCACATGTGGAAATCGATGGCGACATCGCGACCATTCACAATCTCCGCAATTTCGATTACCGCACGGCGGAAGATTTCACGCCGCGATACGAACTGCGAAAGGTCGATCTGCGAAAGTTGCGTGGTGTCGATATATTCATCAACTACTGGGGCTCGCCTTATATGGCGCACCCGATTTTTTCGTACGACTTCGGCGATGACGGACGGGTTTGTTTCAGCATCGAGACGCGGCCGGAAAAAGGCGAGTCGTATTCCGCGCTGGGCGGATTGTATCGGCGCTTTGAGTTGTTTTATGTTGTGGCTGACGAGCGCGATGTGATCCGCGTGCGGTCAAACTATCGCAGCGGTGAAGATGTTTACCTTTACCATCTCGGTGTGAAGGGCGCGCGAGAAAGCTTTTTGGAGTATGTGCGCACGGTCAACGAACTGCATGAACATCCGCGCTGGTACAATGCCATCGCCAACAACTGCACCACGGCAATCCGCAAACAAAAGCTGGCATCCGATCGACTTCCGCTCGACTGGCGCCTCATTGTGAACGGTTTCGGCGACGAGTTGCTTTATGAGCGCGGTCAACTGAATCAATCGCTTCCCTTTGCCGAGCTAAAACGCATCTCGCGAGTGAATGAAAAGGCCAAGGCCGCGGATCAGGCGCCGGATTTTTCCGAGCGCATTCGCGAAGGGTTGCCGGGGTTATAGATTCAAGAATCCAGAATCCAGAGAAAAGAGTAGGATGAGCATCGAAATAGAGGACATGGCCTCATCGTCGTCTCAACAACTCTTTTCTACGCGTTCCTTTGCGACCTCTGCGGCTTTGACTCCGCTGCACTACGTCCATGCCATCAGGCTTCGCTAATTTTGATGTTCGCTATCGCTTACAGGGCATTGCGGTAAATTTCTGCGAAGCTTTGGCGCCTGCGGCGATAGTTTCGGCACCGTGAGGCCACGTCGCCCTACCGTTGTAGGCTGGATCAAGCCGCGTCTTGGTCGCTGCGTTTGCGGCGCATGACGGGCAGGCGTTCCTCCCGAACGGTTTGCTCGTTGATCGTTACCAGATCGATGTCACTGCGTGAGGGGATTTCGAACATCACATCGAGCATCATTTTCTCGAAGATCGAGCGCAGTGCGCGGGCTCCGGTACCGCGGCGCACAGCTTCTTCGGCGAGGGCGCGTAGGGCATCGGGGGTGATCTTGAGTTTCACACCATTCATGGCGAGTTGCTTCGCGTATTGCTTGGTGAGGGCGTTGCGCGGTTCGGTGAGAATTTGGACGAGCTCGTCTTCGATGAGTTTGCGCAGCGAGGAGATCACTGGCAGGCGGCCGATGAATTCGGGGATGAGGCCGTAGTGGAGCAGGTCCTCGGGTTGGACGCGGCAGAGGATCGAGTTTTCGTCCTCCTCTTGTTTGTGATTGGCGTTTTTGCCGGTATGAAACCCGAGCGTGTTGCTACCGAGGCGGCGGCGAATGATTTCCTCGAGGCCGACAAACGCGCCTCCGACGATGAAAAGGATCTTCTCGGTGTTAACTTGGATATACTCCTGCTGCGGGTGTTTGCGGCCGCCTTGGGGCGGGACGCTGCAGACCGTGCCTTCGAGAATTTTCAGGAGTGCCTGTTGCACCCCTTCGCCGGAAACATCGCGGGTGATCGAAACATTTTCCGTCTTGCGGCCGATCTTGTCGATTTCGTCGACATAGATGATTCCTCGTTCGGCGCGGGCGACATCGAAGTCGGCGGCTTGAAGGAGGCGCAGGATGATGTTTTCCACATCCTCGCCGACATAGCCGGCCTCGGTGAGGGTGGTGGCATCGACGATGCAGAAAGGAACATCAAGCACGCGAGCGAGCGTGCGGGCGAGCAGGGTTTTGCCTGATCCCGTCGGGCCCAGCAGCAGGATGTTGGATTTTTCGATTTCGACATCCTTGAACTCGTCGCCGAGGCGGGCCTGATCCTGATTGAGGCGTTGGTAGTGGTTGTAGACCGCGACCGAGAGGATTTTTTTCGCTTCCTCCTGGCCGATCACGAACGAGTTGAGGTGTTCGAGGATCGATGCCGGCGAGGGGATGCCGAGAGCGGATTTGTCAGCCTTGCCTTTGCCTTTTTTCGGCGTGCTGCGAAGTTCCTTCTCGAGGATGTCCGAGCAAACGCCGACGCACTCGTTGCAGATGTAAACGCCGGGACCGGCGATGAGTTTTTTGACCTCCGAGTGGCTCTTTCCGCAGAACGAGCACATGGTGAGATTGGAGGCGCGGGCCATCGGGGTGCGTGGGTTTTGTCGGCTCAGCTATCGGCCGGTTTGCTGTCGGCCAGTGCGGCGACTGCATCGGGAAGTTGCTTGCGGCTTTCGAGGACTTTGTCGACGAGTCCGTAGGCCACCGATTCCTCAGCAGTCATGTAATTATCGCGATCCGAATCGTGTTCGACCTGCTCGACTGTCTTGCCGGTGTGTTTGGCAAGGATGCCATTGAGGCGCTTCTTGAGGTTGAACATGAAACCGATGGTGCGCTCGACATCGGATGCGGTGCCTTGGGCTCCGCCAGAAACTTGGTGGATCATCACATGCGAGTTAGGAAGGCAGAAGCGCTTGCCCTTGGTGCCGGCGGTGAGAAGCACCGAGCCCATCGAGGCCGCGATGCCGATGCAGTAGGTGTTCACATCGCAGGTGAGGAACTGCATCGTGTCGTACATTGCGAGGCCGGCGGTGACCGATCCGCCCGGCGAGTTGATGTAGATGTGGATGTCCTTTTTCGGATCCTGCATCTGAAGGAAGAGCAACTGGGCGATCACCGAGTTCGCCACAAAGTCATCGATCGGGGTGCCGATGAAAATGATGCGGTCCTTGAGCAGGCGTGAGTAGATGTCGAACGAGCGTTCGCCGCGGCCATCCTGTTCGATGACGACGGGGACATAGTAGCTGTTGCGGGGGGAGGTGCTCATGGATGTCGGATTGTTGATGGTCATTTTACTCTTCGGTGAGTGCGGCTTCCGCCGATTCCACAACATCGGCGTGCTCGACGAGGAAGTCAATGGCCTTGCCGATGATCATCGAGCTGCGGATGGAGGAAATCCGGCCGGAGCGGCGCATGTCGGCGATGAATTTCTTGGGCGCGACCTTTCTCGCGGCGGCAAGCTGCAGGAGGTGGTTGACGAGTTCGTTGTCATTGACCGCGATTTTTTCAGCGCGGGCGATTTCCTGGAGGATGAAATTTGCGCGGAGGTTTGAGACTGCCTGTTGTTTCGCGTTGGCGAAGATGTCGTCTTGCTGGGATTGGATTTGGTCTTCGGTAACGCCCGATTGAACGCCGCGGCGGACCATCGCATCGGCCTGATTTTGCGTTTCGCTGGCGACGAGTTCTTCGGGAAGTTCGAAATCCGCCTGATTGGTGAAGTGGGCGACGATCTGGTTGACCTTCATGTCATCGATGCGGCGCTTGCGCTCCTGGGCCATGTTGGTGCGGATGATCTCGGTGATATCGGCGAGTGTTTTACCGGGGGCGAGGCGCTCAGCGAGTTCGTCGTTGAGCACGGGCAGGATCGATTGTTTGAGTTCGCCGAGGGTGGTGGCGAAAACCATTTCGCGATTGCGGAGATCTTCGACGGGGAAGTCCTCTGGCAGGGTGACAGTGATGTCGCGTTGGTCGCCGGGCTTCATGCCCACGAGTTGAGCGGCAAAACCGGGGAGGAAAGTTTTATCATCGATGCGGACCCAGAACCCTTCCCGGCCTTCGAGGTAGCCGAGGCTTTTGCCAAGAACTTCGGCGCTGGGTTTGCCGTCGACGGTCGAGGAATAATCGATCACCGCGAAGTCGCCCATTTCGGCGGCACGGCCTTCGATGTCGGTGAAGTCAGCAAAGCGCTCGCGCAGGGTATCAAGTTGGCTTTGCAGTTCCTCGTTGGTAAGCTCGGCACTTGGCACGGTGACCTTGATGCCCTTGTAGTCCGGCAGTTTCACTTCCGGCGCGAGCATGAGCTTGGCGCTGAAGCTGAGGCTGCCATCGGCGGCGTTGGAAAGGTCTTCGACGCGGCCAAAGTCGAGCACTTTGAGGTCTTCCTGCTTGATCGCCTCGTCGAGGGCGCTGTTGATCAGCGTTTCTTGGCTTTCGGCTTCGATTTCTTTGTTGAAGCGCTTTTCAATGACGGCGCGAGGCGCTTTGCCGGGGCGGAATCCCGGAACCTTTGCCTTCGAGGCTAGGCTTTGGGCGACTTTTTGACGCTCGTTTTGGACTTTATCCGCAGGGATTTCGACGCGGAGGGTGGCGGTGCAATTTGCTTGCTTCTCGACAAGTATCTTCATGGCAAAGGGGGCTTGAGGCCATTGGTGGCCGGGGCGGGGAAGCTAGTGGATGACCTAGGGGCTTGTCAAACCAGGTGTTTGGGAGGAGGCTCGAGATTTCGTAGGCAGGAGGGTGATGGTAGCCCTCAAACACGCAGTCGCAAGTCCCGCGCGCTCCATAGGACGCCGGCTGCGGGGCTGGCATGGCCTCTCAGCTTGCGCGCGCCATCTTTGCGCTTCGCGCTGAAGTGCTCTCTTGCACCGGCGAAAGCTTCGTTGACAAATGCCTTGCTGCCAATCACCGCGCCATCGGTGAAGTACCGCACGCGGCATCGCAGCATCGTTGCCATGCCGAGGTCGGGAAACACGGTGCCGTTTTCTTTCGCTTCCAACGCTTCCATGGTGTTCATCTGCGGCCTCACGACGCCTTTTTCGACAGTGGAATTTCCATTCTTACGGCCCAAGGCGAGACCCATCGCGCGACGGTAAACACGCGAAATTTCCTTCCATTTTTCCGCTTCAAAGCCCGCGCCCTGATGACTCATGCAGGCGCGCACCAAGCCCTCACGCGCCTTTTTGCCGTTGCCTTTCGCCCCGCCTCCCACTGCTTCGCCATAGCTGCTCCAACGGTATT
>CAIVXP010000372.1 GCA_903909905.1 Akkermansiaceae bacterium | reverse complement strand
CCAGTGACCAATCAGCAGGTAGGAGCTGAGGCCGACCAGTTCCCAGAAGATGAAGGTCATGATGAAATTCGACGACAGCACGATGCCGGTCATCGAAAACATGAAGAGCGAGAGTCCAGTGAAGTAGCGGTTTTTCGCCGCATCGTCCTTCATGTAGGAGAGCGAGAAAATGTGAACGAGCGCGCCGACGCCGGTGACGACCGTCATCATGCCGGTCGAGAGTTGATCGAGCTTGATGCCGATTTGCAGGTGAAGGTCACCGATGGTGGCCCAGTCGATGTTGAAGGTGTCGGACTGGCCGAGCAGGCGCAGTGCGATGAGCAAGGTGGCGATCGCCGAAGCGGTCGAGAGCCACGGCGCAAGCGGCCCGCGGCGCAGCGAGAGTTGGTTGATCACCGCCACCGCGAGTGGAAGGAAAAGAAGTAGCCAAGGCAGGTTCATGGGAAAGGAAATGTGATCTAGGAAGGGCTTCTGCTAAATTCGGGCTATTTGAATTTTCTTCCTTCGATGTTCAATGTTGGGTGTTCAATGTTCGATGTTCTTCAGCCTTTGAGGCTGGTGAGCTCATCGGTGTGGATGGTTTGGCGGGCGCGGTAGAGGGCGACGATGATGGCGAGGCCGACGGCGACTTCGGCGGCGGCGACGGTGATGACGAAGAAGACGAGCATCTGCGCGTTGTAGTCGGGCAGGCCGTTGATGGTGTTGAAGCGTGAGAACGCAACGAGACTGAGGTTGGCCGCGCTAAGCATCAGCTCGAGGCACATGAAAACGATGATGATGTTGCGGCGCAGCACGACGCCCGCGAGACCGATGGCAAAGAGCAGGCCGGAGACGAGGAGGTAGTCGTTGAGGGTGGGCATGGGTGGTTAAAAGTTATTGGGTTATTGGTTAAAAGTTATTGGGGAAGAATTGGCAGAGGAATGTGGTGCGGTATTTTTGCCATTAACGAATAACTCTTAACGTTTAACTTCAGTCTGCCTGGCGCTTCGAGAGGGTGACGACGCCGATGGTGGCGACGAGAAGGAGCACGCCGAGGAGTTGGAGCGGAAGGTTGTATTGGGTGAAGAGAGTGTGACCGATGAGGTGGATGTCGGGCAGGCGACCGTCGCTTAGGGCTTCGGCGATTTTGCTGTCCTTGGGAAATTGGGCAGCGGCATTGGTGAGTGTGTGCTTGTCGAGATCGGGCGCGGCTTTGTCGACTGATTGCGAGAGGATGCCGACGAGTTGGACAACAAATGCAACTACCAGCGCGAGGCCTGCAGCGAGTGGGGCGAATCCGCGGGCGCGTTTTTCCTCATCCTTGAGGTCGAGTAGCATGATGATGAACAGGAAGAGCACCATCACCGCGCCGGTATAGACGAGGATTTGGATGATCCCGACAAAGAAGGCGCTGAGGCCGATGAAAAGCCCGGCAAGACCTACGAAGCAGGTGACCATCGAGAGCGCGCTTGAGACGGGGTTGCGAAATGCGATCACCGCCGCACCACCGATGAGCATGATGGTGGAAAACAACCAGAAAAGGTAAGAGGGCATTGGAGATTGGTTATTAGTTATAGGTTATTTGTTATGGGTTAAGAGGTTGGGTTGCTACAGCAACTTATAACTTTTAACCGATCACTTTTAACATCACTTCAGCTCATTCCATTTGTTGACGAGGCCGGTGCGGACGCCGCCGATTTCGTAGAGTTTCTTTTTGTCGTGAAGCATGTCGGCGCGTTTGAGGCCGGTGATGAGGTAGTCCTTGCGCAGATAGATCGCCTGTTCGGGGCAGACTTCTTCGCACATGCCGCAGTAGATGCAGCGGATCATGTCGATTTCGAATTCCTTCGGGCGCTTTTCAACTTTGGCCCATGGATCGTCGGAGGGAATTTCGCCGGGGGTGATGCGGATCGCTTTGGGCGGGCAGATGAATTCGCAGAGTTGGCAGGAGACGCAGCGTTCGCGGCCTTGCTCGTCGGTGACGAGTGCCGGTGCGCCGCGGTAGTAATCGGGCAGGTGCGAATCCCAGCGTTGCTCGGGGAACTGCATGGTCACGCCGAGGCCGGATGATTCGAGGTCTTTGGCGCCCACCGATTTTCCGCGTAGCGAGCGGATCGCGTGGCCGAGGGTGAGGATGAAGCCTTTGACGAGGGCTCCGAAGTAGATTTTTTCCCCGAGCTTGAGTTGAGGGCGTTGGAGTTTGACGACGGCCATGGAATTGCGTGGTGAGGTTTGGGAAAAGGGCTTAGGCGCGCAGCGGTTTGGGTTGGTCTTCGGAAACTTTTGCGACCCAGATAATGGCGCCGGTGACAACGGCCAAAAGGATCGCGCCGGCTGCGATGATCGGGGCCGAGAGCGAGGGCGCGGCGATGATCAGCGCGGCGAGGAACACATTGATGAGTGCCGCTTCGAAGAAGATCACCCAACCGAGTTTCATGAGTTGATCGTAGCGGAAGCGCGGCACCGTCCAGCGCACGAGGATGAAGAAGAGGATGAAGGCGAGTAGCTTGGTGAGGAAGCAGCCCATGTGGATGAGTCCGCCGAAGTGGAAGGATCCGATGTGGAGTTGGCTGATGTGTTGATCGAGACCGAAGCCGACCGACCAACCGCCAAGGAAGAGCGTGATGATGAGCGCCGAGCCGATCACCATCGCGGCGTATTCACCCATGAAAAACAGGGCGAACTTCATCGACGAGTATTCCGTGTGATAGCCGCCGACGAGTTCGGTTTCGCACTCGGGGAGGTCGAAGGGCATGCGGTTGGTTTCGGCGAAAATGGAAATCGTAAAGATCAGGAATGCGATAAATGCTGGAATCCAGAACATCGCGGTTTGGATGTCGGGTAGGCCGACTTTTCCGGCCTTCCAAAGAGGCAGGAGGAGCCAGCCATTGTCGGCTTGGTGTTGAACGATTTTTGAGAGATTCAAATCACCGAAGTAGAGCAGGACCGGAATGATCGAGAGGCCGAGCGAAATTTCGTAGGAGATCATCTGTGCGGTCGAGCGCACGCCACCGATGAAGGGGAATTTCGAATTCGACGACCATCCGGCGAGGGTGATGCCGTAGACCGTGAGGGATGAAACCGCGAAAACAAACAGCGGGCCGGCGTCGATGTCGGCGATCACGAGTTTCTCCGCATGGCCGAGAATCGAGATGGGTGAACCAAAGGGCACGACACAGACGGTGATCAATGCCGGGATAAGGGTGAGTGCTGGGGCAAGCCAGTAGAATGCCTTGCGCACATGGGCGGGCGTGAAGTCTTCCTTGAGGAAAAGCTTCAGCCCATCGGCCACGGGTTGAACGAGACCGAACATGTGGAAGTCTTTTTTGAAGCCGAGCAGCGACAGCGGGATGCCGACGCGGTTCGGGCCGACGCGGTCCTGGATGATCGCAGAAAATCGGCGT
>CAIVXP010000371.1 GCA_903909905.1 Akkermansiaceae bacterium | reverse complement strand
GCGAAGTCCGGCGTACCGATCCAACCCGTCCGCATCCGCGGCGCCCGCGAAGCCCTGCCGCGCGGCTCGGGCCGCATCCGATTCTCACGCATCACGGTCACCGTCGGCCCACCCATCGTACTCACCCAAGAGGAGCGGGAGTCAGCCAAAGGCAAGGCCGACTACGATCGGATCGCCAAACGCATCATGGCTGCCATCGAGGCACTGTAATTACAATTAATGTACAAAAGTCGACTGTGGTTTTTTTGGGGCTCCCGCGGGCTTTCCCCAAACATCGAGCGATGAATACCCGCGATTTCGGGTCGTGACCTATCGCCCCAAAGCCTGATACTCAAAGGGATTAAGCGCCCCCAATATCTGCTCGAGGAAGCTTCACGCCGGCGCTAGGAAATTATTTTCAAGCCACGCAATGAATACACTTGTCATGTATAACAATTTTGACCATTGTATAAGCTAGGTAATTAGAATTAGTAGATAGGCCAAATACCGAATGAATTCTTGATACCCCGAGGAAAAACCGCAACAATGTAAAACCGATGTACAAAAAGACTATGGATCCAATACCCGTCCGACTGCCCGCCGAACTTCAGGCGCGTGTCGATCAACTCGCCAACAAGATGGCTATCTCGCGATCTGCCGTTCTGCGTCTCGCAGTGCGCCAGTGGCTTGATGCCGCCGAACACTTCGGAACCAATCCGATGTTGCGGGAAGAACCGGCAAGCTACGCCAGCAAATCAGGCAAGGCAGTGAAAGCAGTTAAGTCGCCCCCAAAGGGTAAGGCCGGTCGCAAGAGCGGTCTTGGCGCTTACTAAGCCGCCGACCTGTTACTAACCGTCAACTCATCCGCAAGGGTTCAACTACCCCCAGCGCCGGCCTCCGGCGTTGGGGGTGTTTTTTTTGCGAGCCTTTGCAGGACGCGAGGTGCTCAGGGCCCGATCGGTGGGCCGGTTTTTGCCAGTTGCGGATCCGCGGCGGGCATGCCATCCTCGCGCATGATCCGCCGATTGTTTCCCGCGTTGTCACTGATGACCGCACTCACACTTCCGCTTCACGCGCAGGAGAAGCCTGCGGAGGAAAAGCCCGCCACCGAAGCAAACGAAATTCCGGCCGACCTGCTCGACGATGAACACATGCGCGAGGAACTCGGCATCAATGAATTCACCGCACCGTCGATTTCCAAACTGTTCGACACATTGCAGTTTCTCATGCCCCTGCCATTGGTCGAAACTGATCGGCCGATGCCAGCTCGGATGCCGCTCGACCGCGCCGATCTTGCCATCGAACTCGGCTTCCTGATTGCCAACGGATTCCTCGTCGTCCAAGCCGAACAACTCGACAAAGTCGAAAGCCTTGCCGCGGACCTTACGCGCTATGGCAAGGCGCTCGGCGCGGGCGATCGTGTAAACCGCCATGCGGCAAGCTTGCTCGACAGCGCCAAGAAAGCGGATGTCGCGCAACTCAAGAAAGAGCTCGCCGCCACCCAGCGCGATGTCGAGGCAGAGCTCGTCTCACTCAAAGACGCCGACCTAGCCCATCTGATCTCCATGGGCGGGTGGATTCGCGCACTCGAAGTTTCAACCGTCGCCGTCGACAAACAGTTTTCCGAAGAGCGCGCAAGCAAAGTGATGCGCGAAGACATCGCCGACTATTACACTGAGTCGATCGCCGGCCTCGAACCGCGGATTTCCGAGCGACCAAACTACCTCGCCATGCGCGACCTTCTTGCCGGGCTTCGTGCGGAAATGGCACTCGAGGAAGGGCAAGTGCCAACGCCGGATGGCATGCGAGGCATTCGCCAGCAGGCAGCACGCCTTGTCGAGCTCGCACTCCAGCGCAAGCAATGAGCGAAGCGCGCAGAATCGATTGCGGCTCGCCTGCATTGCTGGAATTTCGCGGGCCCGACGCCACCCGCTTTCTCAATGGCCAGCTTACTCAGGATGTTCGTCGCCTCGATCAGGAAACATCCGCCCTGCCCTCATGCGTCACCGATGCGAAAGGCCGCCTGCAGTTTCGCGTGTGGCTCATAAAATCAAACGATGGCGCGCTGTGGGTCTCCGCTTCAGGCGTGGATGCGGAGGCGCTCGAAGCACGCCTCACGCGCTACCTCATTGCCGATGATGTCGAAGTGAAAAATCTAAGCGGCGAGTGGTCGCTCGTTCATTTCACCGCCGATCCCGGTGCCGCGCCTGCAGGCGTGATCGCGCGCGATTCCGCACGCTTCGGCGTCACGGGCACCGATTGGTGGATCCCTGCCGGAGTGACGGTGAAATTTTCGGAATCGTTTCCTTTGCTGCAAGGCGATGCGCTCGAAGCCTTTCGCATCGCCCACGGCGTGCCCGCACGGGATCGCGAACTTTACGACGGCCTGCTACCACCCGAAGCGGGTCTCGATGCATCAGACATTTCCTATCACAAAGGCTGCTACATCGGCCAAGAGGTGATCTCGCGCATCAAGCACGCGGGCAAGCTCAACAAGCGGCTCATTCACGCGAGAGTCGATGCCAGCGTCTCGATGGAATCGGTATTGCTCGATGCCGCAGGCAAGCCCGCCGGTGAAATCACCAGCGTTTCGCCCGCCTCATCCGGCGGCAAACGCGACATCATGGCCTATCTGAAACGCGGCGCGCTTGAGGTTCACTTTATGAGCCCCGATGGCACGCGACATCCACTTGAGGTGAGGGCTTGATCACATTCCCTTCCGCGTTGGCGTGCGGCCTGCTTTCGTCTTGTTCTTCGATCGCAATGAAGAACAATGGAATGGATGAACTTTGATTGGATCCCGCTTGCGGCTGGCGCGACCGAAATTTCGCCGCTCTTTGCGTTGCTGACGCTGGTGCTGGTGCTTGCGGTGTTGCTATCGCTGATCCTGATCCGCATTCGCCAGAGCCTGTTGGTCGGTTATCTTTTATGCGGCGTGCTGATCGGCAACTCGGGCCTCACATGGCTTACGGGAGGCGACCATGGCGGCCCGGTGATTCGCGAGCTGGCGGAGATCGGCGTGGTGCTGCTGATGTTCACGCTGGGAATCGAATTTTCGCTCACCGAGTTGCGTCATCTTTGGCGCTCGGCGTTGATCGGCGGTGGCCTGCAAGTGGCTATCACTTCGCTTATAGCAGGCGGGCTTGCGGCTGCGTTGGGATTTCCCGCAGTCGATTGCATCGTGCTCGGTGTCGCCATGGCCTTGAGCTCGACCGCTGTCGCGATGAAATCGTTTCAGGACTCCGGTCAGCAAAACAGCCCTGGTGCGCGCGCCGCGCTCGGTATCGCGCTGTTTCAGGATATTCTCGTCATCGTATTTTTCCTGCTTCTGCCGATCCTTTATCAGGGTGGCAGTGGCAATCTTGCCACCAACCTCGGTGGCGCCTTGCTGAAAGGTTTGCTCTTTCTGGCGGGGGCCGGATTGTTCGGGCGTTTCGGCATCACGCCGCTGCTGCATGCGGTGGCAGCAACGCGCAGTCGCGAGCTTTTCACGCTCACGGTCGTCGGCCTCTGCGCGGGCGTGGCCTATGCCGGTGGTGCGCTCGATCTGTCGCTCGCGCTTGGTGCTTTTGCCGCCGGCTTGGTGGTGAGCGAGTCGATTTACAGTCATCGCATCCTCGCCGAGATCCTTCCGTTCAAGGATTTGTTTCTCGCGATCTTTTTCATTTCGGTGGGTTTGCTCATCGACCTGCGCGTGGTCGCGGAACATTGGATGCTCGTGCTCGCGGGTAGCGCGTTGATTCTCACGCTCAAGGGTGCGGTGGTTTTCTTCGTGCTGAAAGCGCTGAAACTTTCCGGCAGGCCATCGCTCTTGGCCGCGGCGGCGCTCTCCAGCTCGGGTGAGTTCACGCTCGTGCTGATCGGCAAGGCCAGTGGCTTCCGTCCGCTCGAGCCCGCCACCGAACAAATGCTGCTCGTTTGCACCGCAGTCACGATGGCCGTCGTGCCGACGCTCATGCGCAGCGTGCCGCGCGTCGCAAAATGGTTGGAGGCCAAAGGCCTGATGAGCATCCGCCGCAGCAGCGTGGATCAGGCCGCGCTCTCGGGCTCGATCAAAAAAATCAGCGACCATGCCGTCATTTGCGGTTACGGCCCGGTCGGTCGCGCTCTTAATGAGGCGCTCACGCGTTGCGGTGTCGATACGCTGGTGCTGGAGATGAATGCCGAAACCGTGCGACACCTGAAGGCACAGGGCCAAGCTGTGCTGTTTGCGGATGCGACCCATGTTGAGGCGCTTGACCTTGCGGGCATCGGCCGCGCGCGCCTCGTGGCCTTCACCTTTCCGGCGGTCAATGCCACCTGTGCGGCCGTGCCGCTGGTGCGCGAGCGCAATCCCGATGTGCTGATCTTTGGTCGCGCAAAGTACCATGCCGAGGTCGAGCGCCTGCGCGAGCTTGGCGTGCGGGTGATCCATGATGAACGCGAAACCGCCGTGGCGATGGTGCAGGCCGCGGTTTCGACCTACGAACGAAACGACATCGATGCCGAACAAATCGTCCGCGATGTGGTGGATGAACGAGCGTGAGCTCTGCGGTTTTTGATCGGTTTCCGGAAATTTTCCCTTCAGCATCCCCGCGTGGCCCTGCTTCTGGCGATCGAATCCTCCTGCGATGAAACCGCGGTCGCCATCGTGCGTGGCGAAGCAGGCGGCTGCGCGGAAATTCTCGCGTCGGAAATTTCATCGCAGATTCCGCTGCATCGCGAGCATGGCGGCGTGGTGCCCGAGCTGGCCTCGCGCAACCACTCGCTGCATGTGCGCGCGCTGGTAGAAGCGGCCCTTGCCAAGGCATCCGTCGCGGTTGACGAGGTCGATGCCTTCGCTGCCACCACCGGGCCCGGCCTCGCATCATCGTTGCTGATCGGCAGCACTGTCGCGAAGGGTATCGCCTGCGCGCTTGATCGCCCTTTTCTTGGGATCAACCACCTCGAGGGCCACTTGCTCTCGCCGTTTCTTGATCGCAGTTCCGTGCCGCCGCACTTGGCGCTGATTGTTTCCGGCGGTCACACGCTCTTGCTCGATGTCGAGCGTGCGGGCCATTACACGCGGCTTGGTGGCACGCGCGATGATGCGGCCGGCGAGGCATTCGACAAAGTGGGCAAGATGCTCGGGCTGCCATATCCGGGCGG
>CAIVXP010000370.1 GCA_903909905.1 Akkermansiaceae bacterium | reverse complement strand
GACCGCTTCGGCCTGATCCTCATCGAGGTCGGCAAGGATGTTGGCGAGGTCGCTGGCGATTTCCGAACGCATCTTCGAGACGAGCTCGGTGCCCTTGCGGGTGATGCGCACCATGATCTTGCGGCGATCTTCGGCAGCGTGCGTGCGCTCGACATAGGCGAGCTTTTCGAGGCGGTCGACAAGACCGGTCGCGGCCGCCGTCGAGTGGCCCATCTTCTTGGCGATGTCCGACATCGTCAGGTACTCCTCGCTCGAGAGATAGGTCAGGAGAAAGAACTGCGAAAACGAGATGTTTCCTTTGTTCAGCTCGGTCGACAGGTTCAAAATGCAGCTGCGCTGCGTGAATAGGACAAAGTCAGCGAGACGGTCGGCATCGGCTTTGACCGAAGCGCCCGTGGCGTTCGTAGATTTCATGTTGGCTGGTTGTTGGGTTCATGGTTTGGGACAAAGTGACGCATGGCACTGCGCGGCGGAGACCAAGCGCCGGGCATGATGCCGGAGGCGGTTTGGTATCGGCCTGCTCCTTCGGGACAAGGAGTGCGGCGGGGACCCCACGCGTCGTGGGAACTTTTGAAAATTACGCCTTTCCGAGAGGTCTTGGAAGAAAATAATTCCGCAAAACCGAAATATTTTTCAAAAAATACCGCTAATACGAGGTTTTTTGAGGATTTTTTGCATCCTCGACCGGTGGAATTTCCGTTGCCGGGGGCTCCGCGGCGGGCTCGGCAGGGGTCGTCGGCTTGGGAATATGTTGTGAATAAACTGCGTCGCCGAGCTCGACCTGACCCGACTGCAGGTCGGCGGCGGCGAACTGGCCGAGGGCCTCGCCGGTGACGAGCAGGTTGGCGCTGCGCTGGTCGGCCCCGCGGGTGGTGAGGATGGTGCCTGGCTCGGCGGTCCATTTGCCGAAACTTTGGATCAGCACAAAGCGCCTGTCGGGCGGGATCGAAGCGATGCGGCCGACGAGGCGCGGCGGCTCGGCCTTGGGTTTTTCCTCGGGCCCCTTGGTCGCGCAGGAAACTAACACAAGGCAGGCGAGTCCAAAGATGACAGCTCGTTTCATCATGGCGTGGGCAATTCGTTTAGCGTCGATGAAACGGAATTTTGTGCGGATTGCGAAAGGATGCGGATCTCATCGGCCTGGATGAGGTGTTCGCGTCCGTTTGGGCCGAGAAGAATCAACTCGCCGGCATGCGAGAGGCCATCGACCACGCCGACACGCGGGCCGCTTGGTGTGACGAGCTGCACGGTTTTGCCACTGAGCACACAGCGCTGGCGGACCTGATCCATGAGCGCGGCGAATTCCGCGTCGATCTGCCGCTGACGGATCGCGAAGCGGCGGATGATCGCGCCGAGCACATCGCCGCGCGAATGGGCCATGCCGGTTTCCAATTCGAGCGAGCTGGCGATTTGCGCCACCTCATTGGGGAAGCGCGTGGTGTTCACATTCAGGCCGATGCCGACGATGGCGAAGTCCGCGCCCGCTTCGACCAGGATGCCCGCGACCTTGCGAGTGCCGATCCAGACATCGTTGGGCCACTTGATGCCGGCGGCCGGGCCGAAGGACTCGACCGCTTCGGCGAGCGCGAGTCCGGCAGCGAGCGCGAGTCGCGGCCAAAGTGCTTTGGGGGCCGCAGGCCGCAGCAGGATGGAAAAAGTGAGCGACTCGCCGGGTGGCGCAAACCACTGCGCGCCGCGGCGGCCGCGACCGGCGCTTTGTTCGAGCGCGAGCAACACCAGCCCCTCCGGTGCCGAAGCTTCGGCGAGCGCACGCAACTCGTCGTTGGTCGATCCGGCCGACTCGAGCACCCTCAGATGGAAGGGATCGGGAAACTCCGCCGCAGCACCTGTGAGGTCGTGGGCCATGGATCAGGAAATTTCCAAGGGCGTGAAGTCCAGGCCGATGTCGAGCGCCGGTGCCGAATGCGTGAGCGCGCCGACGGAAATGAAATCAACCCCAGTCGCGGCAATGTCGCGGATCGTTTCGAGCGTCACGCCACCGCTGGCCTCAAACATCGGCGCGGTCCGCTCGCCGCGCATCGCCACCGCTTCGCGCAGATCGTCGAGGCTCATGTTGTCGAGCAGGATGTGATCGACGCCATCGAGCGCAAGAAACTCGTGCACCTGATCGAGGCGATCGGCCTCAAGCTCGACTTCGATGCTGGGCTTGTCGTTTTTCAATTGCCGAATCGCCGTCTGAATCGCCGTCTGAATCGCCGCAATGCCACCTTCGGTGACGAGGTGATTGTCCTTCACCATCGCGCGGTCATGCAGGTTCATGCGGTGGTTATGACCGCCGCCGTCGACTACCGCTTTTTTTTCAAGCAGCCGATAGCCCGGTGTGGTTTTGCGCGTGTCGAGGATGCGCGCGCCCGTGCCCTTGATCGCATCGACATAACGCGCGGTGAGTGTGGCCACGCCGCTGAGCCTTTGCGCAAAATTGAGCGCCGTGCGTTCACCGCCGAGGATTGAGCGCGCCGATCCCTCGACACGCAACAGCAAGGCTCCCTCGCTCACGCGGCTGCCATCTTCGATGAGGATTTCGACCGACAGCGTGGGGTCGACCTTTTCAAAAACACGCGCGGCGAGCTCAATGCCGGAGGCCACGCCTTCGCGGCGCGCCGTGATAAATGCCCGAGCGCGGCGGTCGGCGGGGATGAAATACTGCGAAGTGACATCGCCATCACCGAGGTCTTCAGCGAGCGCGAGATCAATCAATGTTTCCGTGTGGTCTTTCAACGAAACCGAAATGGAACGCCTCGCGCGAGCGCTGTCAATCACGCGTCACCGCCGATGCTTTTGCAGCAGCGCTTGGCCGCGAGTGGTTTGCCACGGATTGGCTTGCAAAAGGTAGTTGGGAAACTCCGGCCGTAGGGGGTAGCTGCGATGGAAAACCGGCGTCGCCGAGGCGGAAATCGGCGGCACGATCCACGGCCATTCGGCCTGCGCCTCGCGGCCGGCGCGCTGCTCGCTTTCGCAAAATTCGATGAACTCGCGCGATGCCTGATGGTGATCGACGAGCCGCACGCCTTCCTGCTGAAACGACCACAGCACCGCCTCATTGAGCTCAACGAGCGCATGGTCGCGCCACAAATTGCGCGTCTGGCGGGTATCGAGGCCAAGCTTTTCGGCAATGACCGGTAACTGGTTGTAGCGCGCCACATCGCCAAAGTCGCGGGCGCCAATTTCCGTGCCCATGTACCAACCGTTGAATGGCGCACAGGGATAAACTTCCGCACCAGTCGCAAAGATCATGTCGGAAATCGCCGGCACCGCGTACCACTTAAGACCAAGCTCGCCAAACCACTCGTGACGCGGATGACGGATCGCCACCTCACGCACGAACTGCGGCGGCAATTCGTAAAATCGCAAGGCCTCGCCGCACTGAATGATCAATGGCAAAAGATCAAATCGCGTCGGCATCGCCGGCGGCCGCCAGCCGAGCGCCAGCGCCACCCGCGTGAGCTCAAGGTTCATCGGATCACCGAGAATGCTGCCATCGGCCGACTCGTGCGCGGCGTATCGGACGAGCTGGTGG
>CAIVXP010000369.1 GCA_903909905.1 Akkermansiaceae bacterium | reverse complement strand
GGCTGCATCCAATAAATGTGCCAGCCCTCGTCGACACGTATGCGAATGGCGGTGTTGAGCGGTTCGTGACCAAGGGTGGTTTTTGAAGAAGTAATCCACTCTGCCGATGCATGACCCGACCTTAACTCACCCGCATGGAGTGCTAGGGGGATTGAGAGTAGAAATGTTAATTTTGGATGCATCCTCTACTGGCAAACTAACCAACCCGCGAGGGCTTTCAATCTGTAAAAGTACTACACGTTTATAAGCGTATTGTGGATTTCAATCAATTGGCTCAAGAGTCCAATTATTTGAGAATTTTGGATTGTTCATCACGTTGATTGCAATTGATGCTTAGTGGTCGGGGCGGCGGGATTCGAACCCACGGCCTCCTCGTCCCGAACGAGGCGCGCTACCAGGCTGCGCCACGCCCCGACTAATAGATCATGCGCGGGGATTTCTTATGACTGAGTTCATGGGCGGGCAAGTGGAAATTCCGTCAGTGCGGCGGGATTGCCTGCGCTCCGCTCCGGCCAAGCGGTATGCAAGGCCCTCCTCCGGGCCTTGTGGAAAAAACTGGCCGCCCAAGCAAATCAGACGCAGGGACGAATCCTCAATTTTGTCGGATCTTCCGACAGGGAAGTGCTTACAAATTTCCGGCCAAGCGGTTCTCGATGAACTTCATCACATCGCCTCGACCCTCGCGTGAGACTGCCGAGCTGATCAAAATTTCCGGCGTCATGCCTATGCGGGCGGCGACATGCTCGCGGAAAACAGCGGCGTTGGCGCGGGTTTTTCCGGCCGACTGCTTGTCGGTTTTGGTGAACACGATCACGAATGGCATGCCCGTACCGCTGAGCCATTCGATGAAGTCCATGTCGATACGCTGCGGCGGGTGGCGCGAATCGATCAGCACCAGCACGCAGCGCAAGCTCGCACGGCGACCGATGTAATCGCCCGAGCGTTCATTGAAGGCGTGGGCTTCCTCCTTGGCGACTTTTGCAAATCCGTAGCCCGGCAGATCGACGAGACTCCATTGCTGGTTGATCAGGAAAAAATTCATCAACCGCGTCTTGCCCGGCGTCGCCGAAACTTTGGCCAATCCGTTGCGCCCGGTGAGCAAATTGATCAACGACGACTTGCCGACATTCGAGCGACCGATCAGCGCGAATTCCGGCCGATCCCAATCCGGGCATCCGCCAAGATCGCTTGCACTGGTGACCAGGTCGGCGGAACGAATCTGCATGCCGCGTAGAATCGGGTGATGAAAGAGAGTTTCAAGGTTTAAGAATGCCGCATGGGCTTTAGCTACCCGCAATGAAAGCGAAGCCAAACTGGCATGGCCGGAGCGAAGTGGAGGCAATTCAATTTCAAGAAGACGCAAGAGAAGAAGCGGCTCCTTCTGTATCCCCAATATCCAATCACAAATCACCAATAACTCTTCCCCTCGTCGGCTCGAACGGCTTTGCTTGGGTCTGTCGATGCGAGACGATTGGACATTTGGAAAATTTTTCACTGCCAGCATGGCCGCGCTGTGTCTTGTGGGTTCGCCTGCCTGTTCGTTATTGAAGTTCAAAGCTACCGAGCCCGAACCGGAGAAACCTGCCGAAGCAAACAAATCCGCCGAGGCCGCGCCTGTGGCAACGATTGTGCCCGAGGCTACGCCCGAGACATCGAAGCCAACAAAACCCGCAATGCCAGATGATGGATTGCGGCTGCCCGACATGCTCACGATGCCGCAGGATAACGAACTCAAAGCTTCTGCTTCGGCAGCGCCTGCGAATGCATCCGAGCCTGCGCCGGTTGTCGCGCGCCCGCCGACGGATCCGCCCGTGCAGCCCAAAGCCGAAGAGCCTACGCCCGAGTGAGGCGGCTATTTCTCTAGCGCTGATTGAAGCGTGCCATCTCGCGCTGTGCTTCGCGAAGTTCGACTTTTTTCTTCAGGTCCTGGCGCTGATCCGAGTGTGTCTTGCCCTTGCCGACGCCGATCTCGACCTTTACCCGTCGGTTCTTCCAGTACATCCGCAGCAGCGGCAGCGTGCAGCCCTTGATCGCGGTCGCGGCGGCGAGCTTGAGAATCTCGCGCTTGTGCAAAAGCAAACGACGCGGGCGCTTAGGCATGTGGTTGAACCACTCGCCGGCGGTTTGCCATGGTTGAATGTCGCAACCATATAGAAACACCTGGTCGCCTTCGACGCGGGCAAACGCGTCGGAAACATTGATCTTGCCAGCACGGATCGATTTGACCTCGGTGCCCTTCAGTTCGATGCCGGCCTCGAACTTTTCAAGGATGTGAAAATCGCGCCCGGCCTTCCGGTTGGTGGCGATTTCCGCACTCATGAAATCTCAAGGCCAGAAGCAAAGGCGATCACGCCTCAGCCTTCTCGACCAACTGGATCTTGCCCTCGATGATTTCCGTGAGGGCGATGTCCGCAACCCCCATGCTCGGGCGGACGGGAATAAGAGGCGAACGACCGCTGTTCAACTGGCGCACGCGTTGCGACACGAGGTTGATCAATACAAGGGGGTCGGTGACAATTTCAGATGCCTTATCGAGGAGGTCGCTTTTCATAGGGGAACCGGAAAATCGCGAAGCCGGCCGATCATGCCCAAACGGTATCACGTTCTCTGGCTGCGGTGACGGAACTTTTTCGCTCAAGTCTGTGGAGGTTGGAGTGTTGTCGCCCCTTACTCGGGGCGGGTCGAGTAATCAAGCAGGTTTTGAGCCCGCTGACAAGCCCAAAGTCGATAGCGCCAAACGATTGTGGCTGGGACTTGCAGTCCCAGTCCGTCGATGGGGACATTCTGTCCCCATCCGGGTTGCTTTTGATTCCGCAAACAGCGCCGGGCGCGACTATTGCCGGCAACAGAAGTTTAAACCACGAAAAGGAGAGGGTTCATGATTCGCGATGTGCCCGCTCGTTTGGATCAAATGTGAAATGCCTTCGTTTTCGTGCTTTTCGTGAACTTCGTGGTTTCTTCATCAGCCCGGCATCAGGTCGATGCCGAAACGCCGCAACACCACCACCATGATCCAAAACAACGCGGCGGTGATGAGGCAGTTCAAGCCCAGCGCCGACCAAAAGCCCCAGCCATGCCGCCACATCCACGGAAGAATCAAAAACATCGGCAGAGTCGGCAGTACAAACCAAAAGGTACCTTCGGCATGGTTCGCCAAACGCTCGCTCGACTGACCGCTTTGATGCATCCAGATCATCGCCAGCAGCGAAGTGAGCGGCAGGGCTATCAGAAGCGCCGAAAGCCGGTCGTTGAAGAGCTGAACCTTGTTCACCGCGACGATGATCAAGGCACTCAGGAGCCATTTCGCCAGATCCAGACCCGAAAAAGACAGCAGTTTATCCCAAAATTGAGCAGTGAACATGGATGGAATCATGAAAAATGCGGCTGCGGGAGGTCAATTTGATTTTCCAGCGCAAGACAAACCATTCGGTTGGTACTTTTGCTTGATCTTGCCATTTCCCAACGAAAACGCGAGGGTTTGGTGATGAAATTTTTGTCCCTTGGGTCGTGGGTGATGAGTTTGATGTTGGCCATTTCGCCTGCGGGAATGGCCTTGGATGCGGCGCGTAAGGAGCAGATTGGCCGCAAGATTTGGCAGAATGAATGCGGCGGAAGCGTGAGCGGGCTTACGACATGGAATGCGGGTGAGGAGTTTCCATCGCTGGGGATCGGGCATTTCATCTGGTACCCGTCGGGCTTCAAGGGGCGCTTCGACGAGAGCTGGCCGAGTTTTGTGAGCTACGCGAAAAGCAAGGGCGCGAAACTGCCGGAGGTCGCGCTCGAGCGTTACAGCCCGTGGACGAGTAAGGCGCAATTTCAGCGCGAGTTCGATGCCCCGCGCCTCAATTCGCTACGCAAGTGGCTCGCGGCGAACATCGGCGTGCAGACGGATTTCATCATCGCGCGTTCGCGAGCGGCTTTGCCGAAGATTCTCGCGGCCGCGCCGGACTCGGAGAGAAAGCGCATCGAGGCCAACTACCACAAAGTCGCCACGACCCCGCAAGGGACCTATGCGTTGATT
>CAIVXP010000368.1 GCA_903909905.1 Akkermansiaceae bacterium | reverse complement strand
TGCTTGCCGGGGATATTCCTCAATGCCGGCCCCAGAAACGCGAGTGCCGCCGCAGCAAAAGCTGCGGATATTACAAAGGTCGTGGGATCAATGCCGGCAGTCATGAATCGCGGGTGACGCCAGACAGGCTGCGATGGCATGTGGCAAAGCGCCAACGGAAAATAAAAAATGCCTGCGTCTCGTTTCGGGTGGTTTTGCCTTGAATTGCGGGTATCGAAAAAATTAGCCTGCCCCCGCATGGAAAGGTTGCCAAAGATTTTTTGTGCGTCATGAGCGATCATTCTCAGATTCTTTTCCAAGCACCCGAGATCGACGATCTGGCGCCACTGTTTCCGACTTATCACATTGAGTCGCTGATTGCCATCGGCGGCATGGGTGCGGTCTACAAGGCCGTTCAAAAATCACTCGATCGCCCGGTCGCCATCAAAATCCTGCCGCAGGAGTTCAGCCGAGATCCCAACTTTTGCATCGGTTTTGAGGCCGAGGCCAAATCGATGGCGCGCCTCAATCACCCGAACCTCATCGGCGTGTACGACTTCGGCGAGGTCAATGGCATGCTTTTCATCATCATGGAGCATGTCTCCGGTCAGTCGCTCTTTCACTACGCACACGGCCATAGACTTGCTCAGGACGATGTGATCCAACTCATGGTTGGCGTTTGCCAGGGCCTTGCCCATGCGCACGAAAACGGCATCGTACATCGCGACATCAAGCCTTCGAATGTTTTGCTCGATCAGAACAAGGAGCCAAAGATCGGCGACTTTGGTTTGGCTCGCCCAGTGGGGAAGGATCACGTGCCAGGCACTCAAATTTACGGCACTCCAGGCTATACCGCGCCTGAAGTCATCAATGCCCCGCTGAGCGTCAACCATCGGGCCGATATTTTTTCGATCGGCGTTCTGATTCACGAGCTTATCACCGGCAGACTGCCCGCCGATGACCCAAGGCCTGCATCACTGATCGTGGGTTGCGATCCTCGCTTTGATGAAATCATTCGCCGCGCCACGGATTCGAACCCCGAGCTGCGCTACCCGAATGCGCATCTGCTGCTCGGCGACATCTTGAAAATTCAGCAGCCGATTGTGGCCACGCCACCACCGGCCTATGCCGCACGACCTACCCCACGGTTCGTCGCCGCCTCACCGGTGGCAAAGAAATTATCCGGCATCTTTTCTTCATCTGGTTTGGCTATGCTTGCCCTCGCCGCGGTGCTTGGATTCTTGGTTTACAAACACAACGCCAGCAAACCGATCGCGAGCCTGCCGGAACCCGCGCCGCAGCCCGCGCCAACTCAGGCGTCCACTCCCGCACCGAAATCCACTCCACCACCCACACCGCAGCCCGCGCCAACTCAAGCGCCTAAACCCACACCGACGACTGATCCGACGACGGCGCTCAAGCCTGCACCGAAGCCGTCGATTGATCCCATCCCTACTCCCACACCTTTGCCTGCGGCGGAAGGCCATTCAGAAAAGCCGCCCAAACCTGCGACTTTCAATGCAAAGCCACCCGAGGCCGTGGTCGAGAAACCCATCCAGCCGGCATTGCCCCCCACCAACAATCTGACTCCCGCGCCCCACCGCAGCTTTGATCCCGCCGCATTTTTTGTCATGGCTCAAGGTCAAATAAAGCGCTACAACGAGCGCCTTATTGAGGAGTATCAAGAAGCACTCACCAAAAACCTCGAGGATTTCTGCCGCGGCATCAAACGCGCGATGCGAGAAATTCCCAATCGCCAGATTCGACCATTGGTCGAGCGGGACCTCGAGCAGTTTTTGGAGCTGGCCCAAAAAAACGGCGGCAGAATCCCGGAAGATCTCGACTCGCAATTTAACGGCCTCGTCGATATCGACGAGGACCATGCAAAACATCTGACAAAGCAGGATGCGCTCGATAAAAAAATGCTCAAGGAAATCGAGTCGATTCGCGAAAGTTACATCAGCGGACTGGAAAGGAAACGGGCCTCCTTGATCGAGAAGCGTGACGAAATCGCCGCCGAGGAGATCGTTAGGGAAATTGACCTCACCCGCAGTGATGCCGGTCATTTACAGCAAATCCTCGGCTGTGAGATTCCCGATGTGGGCGAGTTGAACGAGCGGGATACTCGCGACAAGTGGGACCAGCAGGACGAGTAGCCCTTGCATCAAATTCCCGCGCTCTAGCCCCAGCTTCCGCTGGCAGTGACCGCGATCCCGCCTAGACTCGCGGCGTGCCCACCCCCAAGAAAACCTCAGCGGCCGCGATTCGCTTGCGCGGATGCCGCCAACACAACCTGCGCAACCTCGACCTCGAGATTCCGCTCGGCAAACTCACGGTGGTCACCGGTCCATCCGGCTCGGGCAAATCTTCACTCGCCTTCCACACGCTCTACGCCGAAGGCCAACGGCGTTATGTGGAAACCTTCTCGCCTTATGTCCGACAGTTTTTCGACCGCATGGACAAACCCGATGTCGACGCGATCGAAGGCATCCCGCCCGCCATCGCGATCGAACAAAAAAATCACACCCGCTCGACCCGCTCGACCGTCGGCACGCTCACCGAGATCAACGATTACCTCAAGCTGCTCTTTACCCGCACAGCCACCGCGCACGACCCACACACTGGCGAACTCATCGCGCCCGACTCGGCCACCAGTGCCGCAGCATGGGCGATGCAACACCTCGCGGATCAAACACTTCTGATCACCTTCGCCGTGCCCGCACCCGCAGGCACAAAACCCGCGGAATTTTTTGCCTTTCTAAACCAACAAGGATACCTGCGCGTCGTGCTGAATGGCGCGATCGTCCGCACCGACGAAGCACCAAGCCAAACGCGATTGCCGGCCACGGTCGATGTCCTCCAGGACCGCATCACGCTCACCCGCGCCAACCGTAGCCGCTTGCTCGAAGCGATGGAAGCAGCCTTCACCTTGGGCAAAGGCCGCGCATCGGTGCGCGCGGTGAACGCAAATGGAAAGGCCGAGCTCGCCCGCAGCTTCAGCGCCGATTGGACCAACCCCGCCACCGGCTTCACGCTGCGTCCGCCGACACCCTCGCTGTTTTCTTTCAACAACCCGGTCGGTGCATGCCCGACCTGCCGCGGCTTCGGGCGCGTGATCGGTATCGACCCACAAAAATCCGTGCCCGATCCCACACTCTCGATCCGCAAAGGTGCGATCAAACCCTTTCAAGGCGACCGCGGCGGCGAATGCCAACGCGACCTGCTGCGCTGCTGTAAGGAACGCGGTATCGATGTCAATCAAGCATGGGAGGACCTCTCCGAAGACGAACAGGAATGGATCTACTATGGAGATCGTAGAAAATCTGATCTGACGCCCGAGGAGCTGGAGGAACTCTGGAGCTCGGGTTCATGGTACGGCGTGAAGGGATTTTTCGATTGGCTCGAAACCAAGGCCTACAAGATGCATGTCCGCGTCTTTCTTTCGCGCTATCGCTCCTACACGACCTGCCACAGCTGCCGTGGCAAACGCCTGCAACCGGAAGCCCTCTGTTTCAAAATCGACGGCAAATCACTGCCCGAACTCTGGGCGCTACCGGTCAGCGATCTGGTGGAATTGCTCAAACAACTGCAGTCGACCGACCGCATCAAAAATTCCACCGATTCCACGCTCGCTGTCGTGCTGGCGGAAATTACCTCGCGCCTCGGCTATCTGGTCGAAGTCGGGCTCGGCTACCTCACGCTCGATCGCCAGACGCGCACACTTTCCGGCGGCGAAGTCGAACGCGTCAATCTCACGACCTGCCTCGGCGCATCGCTCACTGGCACGCTCTTCGTGCTCGACGAACCAACCGTCGGCCTCCACGCCCGCGACATCGACCGTCTCGTCGGCATCATGCACGGCCTGCGCGACAAAGGTAACACGCTGGTAGTGGTCGAACATGAAAACACGGTGATGCGCGCCGCCGATCATCTCGTCGACCTCGGTCCAGGCGCGGGGCAACATGGCGGCCACATCATTTACCAAGGCGCACCCGACAGCAGTGAGGGGCTCAGCAAAAAATCCGCCTCCCCCAACGAAACCCGCCGCTGGCTCCGCGGTGACAAATTCATCGCCGTCCCGGCCAAACGACGACCGCGCGGGAAGGCTAAACTTTCAATTCGCGGCGCATCTCGCCACAACCTGAAAAAACTCGATGTCGATCTGCCACTCGGCCTCTTCGCCTGCCTCACAGGAGTTTCGGGCTCGGGTAAATCAACCCTCGCCCACGATGTGCTCCACGCAAATGTCGCCCGCCGTCTCGGCATTGAGGATGCCTCGCTGGATCCGGCCCCACTCAAAGAACTACTAGGAACACAGTACTTGTCGGGCATCGCGCTCGTCGATCAATCGCCGCTGGCCCGCACGCCGCGCTCAACACCGGCATTGCTGCTTGGCGCGTTCGAGCCGATCCGCCAGCTTTTCACGATGACCGATGAGGCCCGCGCTCGCGGACTGCAGGGTGGGTTTTTCTCATTCAATTCCGGCGACGGACGCTGCGACCGCTGCTCCGGCACCGGCAGCGAGCAGGTGGAAATGCAATTCCTTGCCGACATCCACGTGACCTGCCCCGCCTGCAATGGCCGCCGCTACAAGTCATCGACGCTTGAGTTCACCTACCGCGGCCGATCGATTGCCGATGTGCTCGAGCTCACTGCCGCCGAAATTCCCGAGACATTTGCCCTCACTCCCGAAACCTCAACGGCCGAAGCGCGGCTCATCAAAAAAATCCACGCGGCGCTCGCTCCACTGGTCGAGGTCGGCCTCGGCTATCTGAAGCTTGGCCAAGCGCTCAACACGCTTTCAGGTGGCGAGTCACAACGGCTCAAGCTCTGCCAGCTTTTGGGCGATCCGCCCTCGTCTTCGCAAGGCACAAAACTTCTCATCCTCGACGAGCCAACCACCGGTCTCCACTTTTCCGACATCGAACGCCTGCTCGGCGTGTTTCAAAAACTCGTCGATGCCGGTCACTCGCTGCTGGTGATCGAGCACAATCTTGATGTGATCAAATGCGCCGATTGGATCATCGACCTCGGGCCCGATGCCGGCGCGAATGGCGGGCGCCTCGTCGCCGAAGGCACACCGGAAGACATCGCCAAACTCAAGAGCCCGACGGCCGACTACCTGCGCGAGGCATTGAAAAAAGTCGGCAAAACCAGCGCCATTGCCGCAACACGGTCGAAGCCAGCCAAACAAAGCGCCCATCCATCATCCGCCAACGCCATCACGCTCCGCGGCGCACGCCATCACAACCTCAAGAACCTCTCGCTCGACATCCCCCGCGACCAGTTCGTCGTGATCTCCGGGCTTTCGGGCTCGGGGAAATCCACGCTCGCCTTCGACATCCTTTTTGCCGAAGGCCAGCGCCGCTTCCTCGATTCGATCTCGGCCTACGCGCGGCAATTCGCCGAACAACTCGAACGCCCGGAGATCGATCAACTTCAAGGCCTGCCACCCACGGTCGCGATCGAACAACGCGTCTCACAAGGCGGCGGCAAATCCACCGTCGCCACGGTCACCGAACTCTGGAACTTCATCCGACTGCTCTACTCAAAGCTCGGCACGATCCACTGCCCGGACTGCCAGGTGCCGGTCGAAAAACAATCGGTTGCTGCGATCGAGAATGTGATCCGCGCCGAATTGAAAAAAGGCGATGTCTGCCTGCTCGCTCCGCTCATCCGCAGCAAAAAAGGCTATCACACGGAAATCGCCGAGTGGACACTGAAACATGGATTTACTAGACTTCTAGTAGATCGACAGTTCCGCGATGCGGAAAATTTCACGCGTCTCGAACGCTTCAAGGAACACGACATCGATGTGGTGACGGCGGACTTCAAACGCCACGCCAAAAACACGGCGCTGCCAAATCTCGCCGAATCCATCGCGCGCACGCTCAGCATCGGCAAGGGCCTCATCAAGCTCTTCACCGCCGACAAAAAATTCATCCTGCTCTCGACGCAATCCAGCTGCCCGAGCTGCAACCAGTCCTTCGAAGAACTCGACCCGCGATTGTTTTCCTTCAACTCCCCGCGCGGTTGGTGCGGCACCTGCCGCGGTCATGGCAAGGTTCCGAAAAAACATCGAGCGATTGTGCCCGATACCTCGCGCTTCGACACGCTGCTCGAAGCGGAGCTCGATGCCGACCGCGCGATGGAGCGCATGGACGATGACGAGCTCGTGCCATGCCCAGATTGCCATGGCACCCGCCTCAACCCCAC
>CAIVXP010000367.1 GCA_903909905.1 Akkermansiaceae bacterium | reverse complement strand
GCGCGCACGAGAAGTTGGTAAAGCTGCGGCTCGGGGTGCTCGGGTTCGACGGCGGATTCGGTGAGCTGACAGCAATAAGCGGCAAACAGTGTGCTGCCGTAACTTTTCCTGAGCCCTTCGCGCCAATCATGAATCACCACCTCGCGCAGCGCGTGCAACTCGCCCTTGCGCGCCGATTGGTAGCTGATTTCGCCGCCGAAAAAAAGATCGAGCCTTCCCGCGAAGGGGCTACCCGGCCGGCGCGCACCTTTAGCTACGGTTTTGATCAACCCGTGTGATTCCGTGAACCAGTGAACGATCAGGCTGGTGTCGGTGAGTCGCGTGAGGCGAATGACGATGGCCCGCGTCGGGTGCACGCGTTGAGCATTGGAAATGCGTGCGGGCTTGACGATGCAAAAGCGCGGCGCGGCCGGCTTGTTGGGCGAGGTGATCGAATTGCGTGCTGGCGGCCGCTTCTGCTGCGGTTTATCACAGCGGCGTGAGTGACGCCCGCGCGCTGATATTTGAGACTTCGACCCCGCATGCGACGCTGGCGTGCGTGGATGCCGGCGCTTGCGTTGACGAGCGCGGATTTTCCAGTGATCGAAATCACAACGCGCTTTTGTTTGGGCCTTTGACTGAATTGCTGGGTGAGGATCGCGAAATCGATCTCGTGCTCGTTGGCAGCGGGCCTGGCAGCTATAGCGGCACGCGCGTTGGAATCGCGGCGGCGCAAGGGGTGGCGATCGCGATGGGGTGCCCGGCGGTCGCCGTACCATCATTGCTTGCCGTGCCATCGGCCGCATCGGGTAAGCCGGCGCTTGCGATTGGCGATGCGCGTCGCGGCAGTTTTTGGACAGCGCAGGTGGCGGATTTCAAACTCAGCACCGCGCCCGGCTTGTGTGATGCGGCAGGTTTGCATGAGCGTGTTGCAAACGCGCTCGATGAGGGTTTGGTGGTTTTTTCATGCGAGGAAATCGCGCGCTTTCCATTGCCCGAGGAAATTCGCGCAAAGCTCTCCTTCGAGGTGCCATCTGCCACGCGCTTGTGGCAGGCGTGGCAATCGAGCGATGAAGCGACGCGCCGCGCATGGTCGGAGGAAATTCCGCAGCCGATTTATATCAAGCCGCCGCACATCACGCCGGCGAAACCCCGGAGTTCCACCATTGGGGTTGGTTTCCGGCCTTCCACTTGATGTTGCAGCCGCTGCTCGGGTAAGAGCGAGCAGGAGCAGCCTTGCCATCGAACATCAGGCGCGCGGCGGCGAGCATGTCCGCGCCATCGGCGGTTTGACTCGAGCGAGGTCGCGAGTTGTCAAATTGACCGGTGTAGAACAGTCGAAGTTTTTCGTCGAAGAGGAAAAAATCCGGCGTGCATGCCGCGCCGTAAGCGAGTGCGACTGCTTGGGATTCATCGACGAGATAGGGAAATTGCCAGCGGTGTTTTTCGGCGAAGGCGGGCATCAAAGCTGGGGCATCCTGTGGGTAGTTTGTGGTGTCGTTTGAATTGATTGCGACCGTGTGCACGCCCTCGGCGGTTAATGTGCGGGCGAGATCGCCAAGTGCATCGGCAAGGTGGATCACGAAGGGGCAGTGATTGCAGGCAAACACCACGAGCAGTCCGCGCGGGCCTGCCGCATCTTGCAGTGTCACCATGCTGCCAATGGCATCGGGCAGGGAAAATGCGGGCGCGGCATCGCCTTTGCCTAGACGGAATGTGGAG
>CAIVXP010000366.1 GCA_903909905.1 Akkermansiaceae bacterium | reverse complement strand
AGCCCACACGCCGGTGATGATTCACCGCGCGCCCTGCGGGTCGATGGAACGCTTCACCGGACTCCTAATCGAGCACTTCGAAGGCAAGTTGCCAACCTGGCTAGCGCCCGAACAAGTCCGCATCCTGCCAATCTCGGAAAAAACCCTCGAGGTCGCCGAAGCCGCCGCAGCTCAACTCGCCAATGCCGGCGTCCGCCTCACGGTCGATCGCAGCTCCGACAAAATCGGCGCCAAAATCCGCCTCGCCCGCCTCGACCGCGTCCCTTACATGCTCGTCATCGGCCAGCGCGAGGCGGAAGAAGGCACCGTCTCCGTCCGTCACCGCGACAAGGACGACCTCGGTGCCAAGCCGCTCGACCAATTCATCAAGGAAATCACCGAGGAAATCAAAAACCGTAGCCTCTGAGGTGTAATATACCTCTCGCCAGCACCACACCCCGATTTCCCTCTTGCGGGAAGCCCCCCACTTTGGTTTGTTCCTCGCCCACCCATAGCCGCTGTAGCTCAGGGGTAGAGCAGCTCATTCGTAATGAGCAGGTCGTCGGTTCAAATCCGACCAGCGGCTCCACCCGCCTCGGCTGTTTCACAGCTCGGAATACTTGAGGTTGTTGCCTCGCGACTTGGCCACCGGATAACGCTGTTCGTTGCGCGCGATTTTTTCCGCCATCACATCCCCGAGCTTGAAACCAAGATTATCGGCAAATTCAAACAATAGAATCGCGACATCGGCGATTTCCGAAGCAATCTCATCGCGGTTGCGCTCCAAGCGGGCATCGATCTGATTCGGCTGCTGCCACACGAAATGCTGCATCAGCTCCCCCGCCTCGGCGGCGATCGCCACCGACAAATCCTTGGGATTGTGAAACTGCCGCCATTCGCGGGCATCGACAAAATCCTGGATTCGCGCGGTCAGTGAAGAGATCGAGTCGTTCATGGCCGGAGCCTGGACCAATGCACCCGCGCCATGAAAGGTTTTTCACGGCCAAATGTGACGGCAAAACCAAAATTTACTTATCAACAGAAATGAACGCAACTTTTCGGAGCCATCGGAGTTGAATCGGTGAAGTGAAGAAACCAAAAATCCATCAGCCCGAGGAAGCATGGGAATCGGACCCCGTCTGGAAACTTATCGACGACGACGACGCGCCCAAGGCTAGCGCGCGCTTCGCCGAGAATACCCTTCGCGCCGCCCGCACCAGCACTCAAAATACCGCGTGGTGGAAATCATGGAAATCCCTGTTTGTCCCAGCCCCGTTGGCCAGACTCGGCGCCGCCGCAGCCCTCACCGCGCTCGCCATCGCATTTTTTCCTAGCTCGGACAACACACCCTTTCCCGAGGATGCCTTGCTAGTCCAAGAAACCGAGGAAATCGCCGAAATGGAAAACCTCATCACCTCGATCGACCACATCGAAGAACTCAGCGACTCGGAATTGATCGCCCTGATCGGATACTGATCATCGATTTCCAAATTCATCACTCGCTATCCTTCACAACCAGCGGGATCGCCCCCATGCTCGGCGGGTGAAACCGTTGCTCATCCTCGACCTAGACGGCACACTCGTCGACTCGCTCACAGGCATCGCCGCGTCGCTCAACCACAGCCTCGCAGAACACGATCAAGCGACCCACCCGACATCCGCCGTGCGAAACTTCGTCGGCGATGGGGTCGTGATGCTGGTGAAACGCGCGCTCGGCGAAGCGCATGAACCGACCCTCGCCGCCTCGGTCATCGACAGCTTCAAAGGTCACTATGACGCCAATTGGCAAAGCGGCACCCATCCCTACGAAGGCATCACTGAGGCCCTCGAGTCACTTAGCGAGGCCGGCTACCCGCTAGCCGTGCTTTCCAACAAGCCCCACGCGTTCACGACCGCGATGACGGCACGCGTTTTT
>CAIVXP010000365.1 GCA_903909905.1 Akkermansiaceae bacterium | reverse complement strand
GTCGGAATTGGGCCACGCAGGTCGATCTGGGTGTGCATCTTGATACCCGCCTTGGTTTGTCGAAAATCGGCCCACGGAAACAAGGTAAGCGACAAGTCGATTGTCGTGGAATCCAGCGCATAGATCGTATTGTCCAGATCGATGCCGAGATCTTCTTCGGCATAAAGGGGCTTGGCTTTGCGGATCAGGCTCTTTGCGAGATCCTCCCAAATCCGCCAGTCCCTGTTTTCGTTGGCTTCGGCCAGCGTCGATTTGGCAACCGGTTCGCAAAAGCCAAGGTGATAAAGCGTGTCGGGCTTGGCGTTGAGACAGGTAGCGATGTCGCGCAGACCATCTCGCGAAGTCATTTGAGCGAAGACCATGCAGATGAACTGCTGTCGGCACTTGAAATGACGGACGCGCTCCTCCGCTCCATATCTGGCAACGAGTCTGGAAAGCGTCTTGCGATCGACGAGTTCGATTATTTGGGAGAGGACATAGCGACCGGTGTTCATTGGTCAAAAACTTGGAAAATTCCTTTCCGAAGTTCAAATGCGTGACATCAATAACTTTTCGCAAACTGTTCATTATGTGTCATTTGCAAACTTCATTTCCTCAGTTAACCGGACACCCCTGATTATGAAAATATGGCTAGCGGCCCAAAGCTGATCAGAGTAGTCTGTGGGTATGCCTGAGATTTTCCGATATCATGGCTACCGATTCTTCTTTTTTAGCCGAGAGGCCGAGGAGCCGATCCATGTTCATGTTGAATCTGCCGAGAAGTATGCCAAATTCTGGTTGGATCCAATCTTGCTGACGGAATCACACGGATTTCTCAGCAAACAGCTCAAAGAGATTCGAGAACTGATCGAGAAGCACGAACAAGAAATAAGGAACAAATGGAATGAGCACGTTACTACCCACCGCCAAAGTCAAAACTGATTCGAGGGCGATAGCCGTTGAGGTTGATATGGATTCACTCCATGTCACTCTCGCGGACGGTCGGATGGTGTCTGCGCCGCTCGAATGGTTTCCACGCCTACGGGATGCCTCTCCTGCACAGCAAGCCAAGTGGAGATTCATCGGACCTGGGATTGGCATTCACTGGGAAGAGATCGATGAAGATATCTCGGTTAGGAGCCTGCTTGTGGCGGAAATGTAAAACGCGAAAATTGCGATTCTCAGAGTGGCTAGCTGTGGCACACTACGCGCGTTCCTCGGCATTGATCTGGATAATTTACCACTGATTTCGCTGATTTACTGATTAAGAGGGGTGTATTTGCATTTTCTCTCTCTTCATCTGTGTCATCAGTATAATCTGTGGTCAAATTCGCTCTGTCGGCATTTCAGTTTTCATCTCCGCGCTTTCCTCGGCGTACTCTGCGCCTCCGAGTTTCGATGAAATCATGAAATCTATTCGCGGGGGATTTCATTCTTCCTTTCCCGCAAAGCGATAACCTGCTACCAGTCCCCTCATGGCGGTGAACGAGAGGCTTATTCTTCCGGATCATTTTCAGATCGAGCCCGAGCTGCGTGAGCAGTTGAGCGGCAGGCCCGGGCATCAGCGATGTGTTGAGGGCAATGGTGAGTTGTTGTTGGTCGTGCACGAGGTGCCGCAGGCGGGGGTACCTGAGCGGGATCCGTTTTATTTTTGGAAGCGGATTGATGGGACCTGGATGCAGGCATCGGGCGAGGGCTTGAGTGGTCTGGGTGATTTGATTGAGCGTTATGCGAGGACCATCGATGGGCATGAGGAGATCGTCGAGGAGGCGGACACGGCAGCGGAAATTTTTGGGATCCTGAGGCATTCGGGTCCGCTCGCTCGCTCGAGCCGCAACCTTGTCGCCGCACTTGAACAGGTGCTGGCGATCGATGCCGATGATCGTGGGATCATCGCTTATCGTGATCGGGCGAAAGAAATCGAACGAGCAGCGGATTTGCTCAACTCTGACGGCTTGATGACCCTCGAGTTCTGGCGCGCGCAGCGATATGAAGAACAGGCGAAGTCGTCTCATCGCTTAAACAGCATCGCGTTTCGGCTCAACCTGCTTGCCGGATTTTTCCTGCCCTTGGTCGCGCTTGGTGGTTTGTTCGGGATGAATGTCGACCTGCCCGATTTTGTTCAGCCGATGTTCTGGGGGATTTTTGTATTGGGCCTCTTCATCGGCGGCTTCCTGCGGTGGATCGTCGGCTGGCAGACCGGCAAGTCCTGGGAGGATGAGGACCGCAAGTGAATGAAGAAGAGGGGCTCGCGCGGAGGCGCAGAGACGCGGAGGGTGGGTGAAGAGATTTTTTTACCACTGATTTCGCTGATTTACTGATGGTAGAGGGGTGGTGCCTTCGGCGCTGATCCTCATCTATCAAATCAGTAAATCAGTTATATCAGTGGTCATTTCTGAGCATTGCCGGCTTGCGACGGAGTCCTAAACTAAACCTTCGTGTTCTTCGTGAGTTTCGTGGTTTGTAATGAAGATGGGCTGGCGGTTAAAAACCGCCGCCACGGTCAAGTCACCCGAGTGACGGCACTTTGACGGCGGTGTCGACATCGGCGGCGTAGTCGACGCCGTTGAGGCCGAAGCCGAAGAGTTTGAGGAAGCCGGCTTGGTAGCCGTCGAAGTCGGCGATCTGGCGGAGGTTGTCGGTGTTGACTTCGGTCCAGCGCTGATCGACGAGTTTTTGCACGGCGGGGGCCATTTCCCAATCATCGATGCGGATGCGGCCGGCTTCGTCGGGTTGGGGGTTGCCGTTGTAGAGGCGGTCGCGGAAGAGGCGGTCCATTTGCTCGATGCAATCCTCGTGGGTGGCATCGGCCTTCATGACCTTGTAGAGCAGCGAAATGTAAAGTGGCACGACCGGGATGGCGGAGCTGGCCTGGGTGACGAGCGCCTTGTTGACGGAGACCCAGGCTTTGCCGTGGAGCGGGGCGAGTTTTTCGTCGAGCAGGCGTTGGACGCGTTCGAGGTCTTCCTTGGCCTTGCCGATGGTGCCGTTTTTGTAAATCGGCCAGGTCATGGATGGCCCGATGTAGGAGTAGGCGACGGTCTGGCAGCCCTCTGCGAGCACGCCGGCTTCGAGTAGCGCGTCGGTCCAGAGTTCCCAGTCCTCGCCGCCCATCACGGCGATGGTCTGGCAGATGTCGTCGCCCTCGGCGGGCTCGATGGTGATCTCGTTGACGACGCCGGTGGTGGTATTGAGGTTTTTGTTAGTGTAGCTCTCGCCGACGGGCTTGAGCACCGATTTGTAAACCTCGCCGGTTTTCGGGTCGGTGCGGCGCGGGGAGGCGAGGCTGTAGATGACGAGGTCGACTTGGCCGAGGTCCGCCTTGACGGCGTCGATGACTTCTTTTTTCACCGCGTCGGAAAAGGCGTCGCCATTGAAGGAGCGGGCGTAGAGGCCGGCGGCGGCGGCTTCCTGCTCGAAGGCGCGGGTGTTATACCAACCGGCGGTGGCGGGGCGGTCGGCTTCGCCGGGGCGCTCGAAGGCAACTCCGATGGTGGCGGCGTTGGCACCGAAGGCGGCGGCGATCCGCGAGGAAAGGCCGTAGCCGGTGGAAGAGCCGATCACGAGCACGCGCTTGGGGCCGTTCTCGATGAGTCCGCGGCTTTTGACGACGGCGATCTGTTCGGCGACGTGTTTGGCGCAGCCTTCCGGATGGGCGGTGGTGCAAATGAATCCACGGATCTTCGGTGCAATGATCATACGGGGGCGGAGGGTATCGGCGCGGGGCGGGGTGGCAACTGTTTTTGCGATGGTCAGCCCGCCACAAGCTGTTACGAATTTCCCCGCATGCAGTGGTATTACTCAAAAAACGGCACCCAGCTCGGTCCGGTCTCGGAAGGGGAGATTATCGCGAAATTGGCTTCCGGCGAGGTTTCCGCCGCGGATCTGGTTTGGAAGGAAGGCATGGCGGACTGGCGGCCGGCGGCAAGTGTCGCGGAGCTCGCTTCTCTTCGGGTGATTCCGCCGGTGGTGAATTCGCCGGTGGTGAATTCGCCTTACGCGCCGCCAACATTCCCGTCCGCGCCGATGCCCGGCGGGGCGAATATTCCCAACTACTTGTGGCAGTCCATCGTGGTGACGATTTTCTGCTGCTGGCCGCTCGGGATTCCGGCGATCGTTTACGCGGCGAAGGTCGATGGCTTGAGGGCTCGCGGTGACATCGCGGGGGCGATGGCGGCCTCTTCGAGCGCGAAAACCTGGTGCATCGTGGCGGCGGGGATTTGGCTCGGATTGGTTGTCCTGTGGATCTTGTTCGCGGGAGTCGCCGCGGTGTTTTCCCAATGATTCCCGATGCGTGGCGACCGTGCAGGGTGGGTGGCGCTGGGAATTCTGGTTCTGGCTTGCGGCGCGTTTTTCCTCCGCGAGCGGGGGCCATCTGGCTTGCCTTGGCTGCCCGATTGCACCTTCCACCGGCTCAGCGACTTGCATTGCGCGGGCTGTGGCATGACCCGCGCCGCCCACGCCACGCTGCACGGTCGGATCGGCGAGGCGTTCCGTTTCAACCCGGTCGGCATGGTCCTGCTGCCGCTGGCTTGCGTCGGCATCGGAATTGAAATCCTCGGCTGGGTCCGGGGCAAGCCGCTGCCATTCCGCCTGAATGTGGGCGCGACCGGAGCTTGGGTCATCGTGTGGATCGTAGTCGCGTTCTGGATCTTGCGGAATATCCCGTGCTGGCCGTTCACGCTGCTCGCGCCGCCGTAATTTTGCGCCGCAAGTGAGTCTTGCCGAAGGCGTGCCCAACGTCTATTTCTGTTCATGCCATTGCTTCTCGGAGTCAACATCGACCACATCGCCACCCTGCGGCAGGCCCGCTACGCGAAAGAACCGGACTCGCCGTGCGCGGAGCCCTGCCCGGTGGTCGCCGGCCACGACGCCCTCGCCGGCGGCGCGGATTCGCTGACCATCCACGTCCGCGGCGACCGCCGCCACATGCAGGACGCCGACGCCTATCGAATCCGTGAGGAAATCAAAGTCACGCTCAATCTCGAAATGGGAGTGACCGAGGAAATGGTCGGGCTCGCGCTCAAACTGAAGCCGGAGTTCGTTTGCCTCGTGCCGGAAAACCGCATGGAAATCACCACCGAGGGCGGGCTGAACGTGCTCGCCAGTTTCGACAAGACCCGCACGGTCATCGCCCGCCTGCAGGACGCCGGCATCCGCGTGAGCGTTTTCATCGATCCCGATCTGAAACAAGTCGAAGCCGCCGGCGAGGCTTGTGCCGACATGATCGAACTGCACACCGGAGCCTTCGCCAACGCCACCGGCGATGCCGTGCTGATTGAGTTAGGACGTCTCGTCGCCGCCGCCCAGGAGGGCCACTTGAGCCTCCAGGTGAACGCCGGCCACGGCATCAACTACACGAATATCCAACAGATCCTCACGATTCCCCACCTCGCCGAGCTCAACATCGGCCACAGCATCATCGCCCGTTCTACCCGCGTCGGGCTGACCGCCGCGGTGCGGGAGATGAAGGAGCTGATGGCCGCCTATTCCGCCTGACCATGCGGATTTTCGGCATCGGTATCGACGTGGTGGAGGTGGAGCGGATCGCTTCCGCCATCGAGCGCCATGGCGAGTCGTTCCTCGCGAAATTGTTCACCGCGGACGAGCGCGCTTACTGCGAGGCGCAGAAGAAATCCGCGCTCAACTACGCCGCCCGTTTCGCCGCGAAAGAAGCGGTTTCCAAGGCGCTCGGCACCGGCATCGGCGGCCAGGCCGGGTGGCTGGAGCTGGAAATCACCCGCGATCCGTCGGGCGCGCCGAAACTTCTGCTCCAAGGCAACGCCGCCGAGTTCGCCAAGCAAAACGGCATCACCGAAATCCAGATCAGCCTCACCCACGCCCGCGACTACGCGGCGGCG
>CAIVXP010000364.1 GCA_903909905.1 Akkermansiaceae bacterium | reverse complement strand
TGTCATGACAAATCAGTGGCCTAGGAGAATCGGACAGGTACTAATGAGTGAAGTAGTCCCGCAATACCGAGTTAGAGGTTTGTTGAAACTTTAGTTGGTCTGAGTGGGGCAAATACCCCCCCAAAAAATCAGACCTATGAAACGAAAAAGAAGCCACCTCACCGCGTCGGCTGGAAGTGCATGGAATCGCGGCCGATTTGCCATCCTAGGCCGATCCAGCCCTCGCGGGCAAATTTCTCCATCACCTCGATCGGCATGGTGGCAGCGATGGGCCATGAGGTCTTGAGGCCGTTGTGGTCGGGGTCCAGGTCGATGGCTGCTCCCCACGAATGCTTTGATGGGCGCTTGCCGCCTCGCATGGAGCGTGGGTTGTAGCAGCCGGCGTATTTCGCCAAAATTCCCCGATGGGGGCCTTCTGAGATCCGGCGCAAGACCCGGCCAAGGGATTCCGCCACCAGCTCGTGGCATCGGATAGATCGCACAGCTTGCCCGTCATATTTCACGCCGAGTCCTGTGACATTGAGGCTGACCAGATTGCTCTCATCCCCTGGGCGGCCAAAGAAACGAACCATAGCAACATCTTCTGGAGATGGCCAGGCACCCCCGATTGGCATCAGGGCCCAATCGATTGATTGTTGCCCATGAAAAACCCGCGCCGGACGAATCCGACGCGGGCAACACCATGAACGCGGCCCATAGCGTTCATACCTATGAAAAAATCTATCGGTTCATGATCGGGTCATTTGCCCTCTGGCATTCCGCCGATTCTGAAGCTGAAACCGTTTGCACCCATTGAGGAATCGATGTTGAGGTTCTCAATACGCCTGCGCACGACTTCCGGTGCGGTGGCTTTGTCTTGCGCGGTGTTCCATGGACCGGACCAGACGACCTTTTGGCTGCTGTCGCGGACAGTGACCTCTTTGCTGCCGTTGTTTGACTGAATTTCGACGCAGCCTTCCTGATCAGACAGTCGGAAAGTGGCACCTTGCTGAAGCTGGATTCCTCGCTCGCGGGTGATTTTGGGCGGATCGAGGTTTTGCATGGCATTTTCCATGTGCTGACGGAGCTGTTTCATGGCATCGTTCATTTCCGGCACGATGCCCTGGAGTTGTTGCCCGAAGTTCATTTCGCGCTCACCGAAGTTTTCGCCGAGGATTTCACGGACTCGCTCGCGGAGTTCATTTGGGATCGCATTGAGATCGGGTTTCGCATCGCGCGATTCGGGTGTGGCGTCGGCGAAATCGTTCGGGCGTTGACCCAGGGTCACATCGAGGTCTTGGGATTTCCCCTTGCGGATGATTGCGACGCGGATTTTCTCGCCGGGTCGGTGAGATGCCACGTTGCGGGTGAGTTCGTCGGGTGACTGGATTGCTTGGTCGCCAATGTGGGTGATGATGTCGTTGGCGGCGATGCCGGCTTTGGCGGCGGGGCCATCTGGCATGAGGCCTTTGACGACAATGGCTTTGTCGATGCCCAGGTGGGTTGCAAAGGTTTCCGGTACGGTTTCGGAGACAACTCCGAGAAACGCGCTACCGGCGGTGCCATTTTGAGCATTTCCGTCTTGCGGGTGCTGAGTCGAGCGAGAGGGTGGGTTTTGTGTTTCCTGTACAGGTGGTGTGACTGCCTCATTTTCGCGCGCGAGACTGCGTACGGGCGGTGGTGCGTCATCGGCCGGGGCCTCCACGGCTGGTGCGCGGGTTGCCATGAGGCTGGCGGTGATTGCGGTGAGGATTTGGCCGTATTTCATATCGGTGAATTTGATACGATGAGCGTAGTAGTTTGTCGGATTTGTTCAAATTCTGCGTTCAGTCCGTTTTGGCCGGGACGAGGACATATTCCACGCGCGGTTGTTCGACTTCGTAGGTGCGGCCCTTGTCATCGCGGAGGGTGGCGCAGTCCTGGTAAATGAACTTGAGCACACGCTGGGGGCGTTGGTTGGATTGCCAGACCACGCCTTCGTCGCTGGCGGCGGTGAGGCCGCGTTTGAATGAAGCGGGGGTGAGGACGGCGTTGCTGGGTTGGATAGCTTGGCTTGAGGGTGAACTGCTTGCGGCGGCGGAAGGGTTGTTGCCTTTGATCGGGATGAACAAGGCGGTGGCGGCGCCCAAAAGCGCGATGGTGGCGGCAGCGGCGAACTGACTGCGCTTGGATGCGGGCGGACGCGATTTCGATTTGGGAAAACCGACGATGTTTTTCTCCTTTGGAAATGGGATCGAGGTACAGATCGCTTCGAGTGAGGCCATCAGAGCGGGGTCGAGGCGGGTAGGTGCGTTGGCGCGGAGATTTTCCTCGAGCTCGAGTTCTCCCTCGAGTGGTTTCTACCAATCGCCGTGGGCGCAGGCTTCCAACCGGTCGATGAGCTGGCTGTGCGGGCCGGCGGGGCGGAGCTTGAGGAGTTCGGCCTCGAGTTGTGCGGTGTCGTCGTGCATGGCGGTGGCTTGCAGTGCTGGTTCAGATTGAGAGGTCTCCGCGGCGGCGGGCGATGCTGAGGGATTTTTTCAGAGCCTCGAGTCCGTAGCGGTAGCGTGAGGCGGCGGTGTTTTGTGAGATGTCGAGTATTTCGGCGATTTCGGCAAAGGTGCGTTCGCCCCAAATTTTCATCATGATCACCTCGGCGAATTTTTGCGGGAGTTCCTTGAGTTTGGATTCGAGTTGGCTGCGGGTTTCGTCGTCGGAGGATTCGGAGTCGAACCACGGATGAGAGCCGTTGGCGTCGAATTCTGGGCGATCGCCGGCGACCGTGTCTTCGCGGCGTTTTCTGCGGTCATCGCGGCGGCCGAGGTCGATTGCGAGGCGGCGAATGGTTGCGTAGAGGTAGGACTGCCAAGCATCGGATCCACCGATGAACTGATCGTTGCGAAGTTTATCCATGAGCTTCACCAGCGCGTCCTGCAGCACATCTTCCGCATCCTCGCGGGAGCGTGTCTGTTGGCGGGCAAAAAGCAGTAGCTTGGGGGCATGCAATTCCAGCCATTGGCGCCATTCGGTGGGCGCAGGTTTATTCTCGGACATGAGGCTGAGTGATGTCATGGGCTCTTGCAGGATGACAGCGAGGCTTGCGGGCAGATTTGTTTTTCATTCGAAAAATCCGCGCAAGTAAGTGGGCTTGAGCGGGTTCAAGTGGTATCAGGTTGGGGTGCCTTGAGGCGGCGTAGCGGAATGGCGAGGATGAAAAAGAGCGAGAAGGCGAGGGGTTGGAAGGACGCGAGGTACCATGGCCATGGGCCGAGGTGGTCGATCATGCTGGCGTTATCGGGCGGGCGCGAGGTGAAGCCGAAGTTGGTGCCGAGCCATTGGTTGATGGCGATCGAGAAAAGCATGTAGGCGAGGGCGCCGAGGTAGGCGTCGAAGGGTGATTTCCAGAGGGGGGATTTTGGGCGCCAGCCTTCGACGAGAGGGATGTGGATTGCGGCGGCGACGATGGCGAAATGCTGGATGAAAAAGCTGATGAAGGGAGGCGTGAGGAAATCGGCTGAGATCGCGGGGGTGATCAGGGCTTGGAGTGTGGCGGCGAGTCCCCCGAAGTAGGTGAGTGTGCGCAGTATTGGATTTCCGGTGAGCAGGGCGAGTCCGGCGATAAAGGCGGCGATGTCACAGAGGTGGAGTGGAAGGATGTTTTCGAGGCTCATCGCTTGGTCATGGGTTTTCCATGCGATGAGGTTGATCGGGTAGGCTGCGAGGTTGGTGAAGGCGAGCAGGCGAGTGACGAGGTGTTGCCTGCGTGGATTTGACTTCGCGGCGACGAGCAGGGTCGCGGTGATGCAGCTGCCCAGCGTGACGGCGGCGAGATGTTCGCGGCTGAAGGGTTCGAAGGGCATGGCGTGTGACTTTCGGCTTAGGTCGCGTCGGGTTTGATCTCCGCCATCGCTGGTGTTTGGCCGGAGAAAATTTGTGAGGCGATCGATTGGATTTCTTCGTGCGTGACGGCGAGAAGTTGGTCGCGCCATTCGAGTGGGTGGGGGATGCGGCCAAAATCGAGGAGGCATTCGCCGGCCCATGTCGCGTGGGACGCGGTGGATTCGAGTGCTTGCTTGTTTTGCGAGATGGCGAGGCGTTTGGCGCGTTCCAATTCACCATCGGCCGGGCCGCGGGCGGCGAGGTCGTTGATCTCCGCGTGGATGCATTCAAGTGCCGCGTTGCGACCTTCGGGGGCGAGTCCGGCATGGATTTCGAAGGCACCAGTCTCATGGAGAAAGGTCACATCGCTGGCGATCTGGTAGCAGAGTCCGCGTTTTTCGCGGAGCTCGAGAAAGAGTCGCGAGCTCGCGGATTCGCCCAGCATGAGGCTGAGCAAGCGCAGCGCGTGACGCTGCGGGGAGTGGCGGCCGGGGGTGTGCCATGCGAGAGCAAGCTGGAGTTGGTCGGTATCGCGGGATTCATCTACGATGTTCATCGTAGATGGGTGCGGTTCGAATGGCATTGGACGGCTGCCATCGCGGAAATTTTTTGGCAGCAGCGGGCGGATAACCGCATGGACCTCGTCGAGGCTGAAAGGCCCGGCGGCGGCGATCACCATGTCATTGCGAAAGTGGTGGTGTGCGGTGAAATCGAGCAGGTGCTGGCGCTTGATGCGGGATATGCTTTTGGCGCTGCCGGAAATCGGGTTGCCGAGTGGGTGGTCGCCCCAGAGTGCTTTGGAGATCAGGTCGCCGATGTGATCGGAAGGGGATTCCCGGTAGAGAGTGATTTCCTCGCGGATCACTTCGCGTTCGAGTTCGATTTCCGCATCGGGAAAACTCGGGTTCCAGACCATGTCGCTGATCACGCTGGCGAGTGTCGCGAGTTGGTCGGCATCCGCGCGGCCTTCGTAGGTGGTTTGATCCTCGCTGGTGCAGGCATTGATTTGGCCGCCGACATTTTCGATTTCGAAGGTCAGGTCGCGAGCGCTGCGACTGTGTGTGCCCTTAAAGACCATGTGTTCGACGAAATGCGCGAGGCCTGCGGGCAAATTGGATTCATCGCGGCTTCCAGCGGGCACATGGATGGCAAACGAGGCGCACTCCGCGTGAGGCATGGTGGCGACGGCGAGGCGCGGGCCGTTTTCGATTTGGCGCCAGTCGTAGCTTGCCTTGTTCATGAGGTCGTTTGGATTTTCACCAGAGCTTCCGCGAGGGTGAGGTCGGCGGGGGTGGTGATTTTCAGATTGGGACTGGTGGATTCCACAAACTTCACTTTGGTGCCGAGTTGTTCGATGGCGCTGACTTCATCGGTGGCGGTGATGTTATCGCGTGTGATTGCGTTCGTGGCTTCGCATAGGAGATCGACTCGGAAAACCTGCGGAGTTTCCATGCACCAGAGGTTGTGGCGGTCGACAGGTGCGGTGTTGAAGTCCTTGTCGTCCGAGCGTTTCATGGTTTCGGTTGCGCGGCGGGCGAGCGCGGCGGCGCCGAATGCATGGGCTGTTTCGACGCAACGGTCAATGTCGTGAGGAGAAACAAGCGGTCGCGCGCCATCGTGGACGGCGACCAGTTGCGTGTCGGTGGGCAAAGCCGCGAGTCCGGCAGCGACCGAATCCTGGCGTTCCTTGCCGCCATCGACGCGGGTCACCGGCTTGGTGAAATTGCCATGATCGATTTCGTTCCAACGATCCAGCGGGCATACCACCACGATTGAGTGGATGTTTTTTGCATCGATAAACGCGTTGATGCTGCGTCGCAGGACAGTGACGCCGTTGAGCGTCCATGTGAGTTTGTCTTGGCCGAGTCGGCGGCTGTTTCCGGCGGCGACGATGATCGCGCCGCATGGGATGGTGTGGGGTGTGGTGCTCATCGTTGTCCTGAGTTTCAGACGAGTTGCGAATATTCGAGCAAGCCGTGTTTGCCGCCTTCGCGGCCGAAGCCGGATTCCTTGTATCCGCCGAATGGGCTAGCGGGATCGAATTGGTGATAGGTGTTGGCCCAGACCACGCCAGCTTTGAGGCGTGAGGCCATCATCAGAATGCGCGAACCTTTGTCGGTCCATACGCCGGCGGATAGTCCGAAGCGGGTGTTGTTGGCTTTTTCGATTGCTTCATCCGGGGTGCGAAAGGTGAGGATCGAAAGGACGGGTCCGAAAATTTCCTCGCTTGCGATGCGTTGGCTCATCGTGACACCCGAGAAGAGCGTGGGTGGAAAATAGAAACCTTTCTTTGGAAGCTGGCAGGCGTCCTGGTGCATCGGCGTGCCATCATCGATGCCCGACTGTACGAGCCCTTGGATTTTTTTCAATTGAGCGAGTGAATTGATCGCGCCGACATCCGTGTTTTTGTCGAGCGGATCACCCACGCGGAGGCTTGCCATGCGGCGTTTCAAGCGGGCGGTGAATGCCGAGGCGATTCCTTCCTGCACGAGGAGGCGGGACCCGGCGCAGCAGACATGGCCTTGATTGAAAAAGATGCCATTGATCACCCCTTCGACCGCTTGATCGAGTGGCGCGTCTTCGAAGACGATGTTGGCGGCCTTGCCACCGAGTTCGAGCGAGAGTTTTTTACCAGTGCCGGCGAGCGAGTGTTGGATCATTTTTCCGACCTCGGTCGATCC
>CAIVXP010000363.1 GCA_903909905.1 Akkermansiaceae bacterium | reverse complement strand
CCTTCCGACTCGATGCCGAGGGCTTCCCCACCGACTCCGTCACCGAGGGCGCGTTGAAGTTCATGGAGACGAACAAGGAAAAGCCTTTCTTCCTCTACTATTCGACTTGGCTCGTTCACACACCGATCCAGTCCCGCAGCAAGGCACTCCTCGACAAATACTGCCAAAAGCTCGGCGTCGATCCGGCCAATCGTAAAGCGTGGCCGCCCAATGAAGGGCAGAAAAACCCCTTCTTCTGCGCCATGGTGGAAACGCTCGACCACTATGTCGGCAAGCTCGTCACATTCCTCGAAACCACTGACGACCCGCGCAACCCGGGCCACAAGCTCATTGATAATACCTATATCTTATTCTCGTCCGACAACGGCGGCGTGGAAGGGGCCAAGGGCGAAGGCGTCAGCGACAACGCGCCCCTCGACAAAGGCAAGACCTCGCCGCGCGAAGGCGGCGTGCGCGTGCCGTTCCTCGTCGCCGGCCCGGGCATTCCCGCCGACAAGGAGAGTGATGTCGTTGTCAACGGCCTGGATTTTTATCCCACCATTCTTTCGATGGCCGGGGTCAAGAAGCCCGAGGGCAAAAACCTCGACGGCGCGAATCTCCTGCCATTGCTCACCGGGGCGGTGGATGATTCCTCGCTCGTTCTCGATCAAAACGGCAAGCCACGCACGGAGATGATTTGGCACTACCCTCATGGCTCCATGCAAAGCACGATCCGCGCGGGGGATTTCAAACTCATACGCAACTACGAAACCGATAGCGGAAAACCGCCGGCGCTCGAACTCTACCACCTCGTGGACACCAAAGACGGCAAGTCGGCGCGCTTGGATATCGAGGAGGCGAAAAACATCGCCGCAAAACAGCCCGAGAAGGCTGCCGCGCTGAATGCCCGCCTCACCGAAATCCTCACCGAGATGAAGGCCAGCCTGCCCTACTGGAATCCCACCTGCCAAAGAAATCCAGCCACCAACCATGAGAAAGTCCCCACCGTCAACGGGCATACGGTGGATGGCCATACGGTCACCGCAAACTACAAGGAAAACGGCGCGCGCGTCGTCCGTGCGGATGCGATTTACACCACAAAAGACAGCCCCGGGGAGTGGTTCCGCATGATCGGCGAGGTGGACAACGGCGTGGCCAAGCTCGCCCTGCCGCCGGAGGCGACCCAAACCTTCATCAACCTCATCGATGAAAATCATTTCATGGTGAGCTATCCCCAAGCAACCGCTGCCCAGCCGACGGGTCGCAAAGGCAAAGCCGAGGCTGGGGGCGACGGTGAAGACGGCGGCGGCGCACAAGTCGGTGGTGCGATTCCGCTCGGAGCGGCGGCCAAGCAATAATCACCCCCGCTATCTCTATTAAAAAACTTCATAAATAAACACTCCATGAAAAAACTCGGTATTCTTGTCTCATCCCTGACGGTCCTTTCGCTTTCCTTGCCCGCCGTTCGGGCGGATGTGGTTCTGTCTTCGATCATTTCCAACGGCATGGTGCTCCAGCGCGGGGTGAAGGCTCCGGTCTGGGGCTGGGCCGATGCAGGCGAGGAGGTCACGGTCGAATTTGCCGGGCAGGTCAAAAAAGCGATGCCCGGCCCCGACCGCAAGTGGATGGTGGAACTCGATCCGCTGGAAGCGTCGGCCACGCCTCGGGGCATGTCGATTTCCGGGAAAAACAAGATTCTCCTCGAGGACATTCTGGTGGGCGAGGTTTGGATCGCTGCAGGTCAGTCGAACATGGATTGGACATTCCACCAAATCGATCCGGCCGAGCGGGAATTTGCGGAGAGCCAGAAGGGCAATTCCCTCATCCGCGCCTTCCATGTCCACAAGAACCTCAAGGCAGGAATCCCGATGGATGACACCGCAGGCGTTTGGAAAGATGCCGCGCAAATGGTCGCCGGGCCGAACAGCGTCTCGGCGGTCGGCTTTTTCTTCGCATTGGATCTGGCCAAATCGTTAGGAATTCCTGTGGCCATTCTCGATGTGAACTGGGGCGGTCAAAAGATTGAACCCTTCCTCGCTCCCGAGGGATACAAGGCTGTCGGGTTGCCTTTTAAAGAACCCGACCGCAGCGTATTCACAGGCCCCCAAGCCCCTCCAAACGGCCTCAAGACGGCCTTCAATGTGCCCCGCAATCAATATGGCAATGCGGAAAATTTCATCTACAACGCCATGGTCGCCCCCCTTGCCCCCTACGCGGTTCACGGCACGATCTGGTATCAGGGTGAATCCAATCGGGGTTCGGAAGACTACCTCAAGAAACTCCAAGCCCTCTCGGCGGGATGGTCGCAGGTGTTTCGCGTGAAGGATATGCCGCTCCTG
>CAIVXP010000362.1 GCA_903909905.1 Akkermansiaceae bacterium | reverse complement strand
GACCACCCATGAGCGTTCGCAATCCCAGCAAGGCCAAGTACCTGCAATGGCGGATCGAATGCATCGGCCACACGCTGATCGAATGCATCGCCGGTCTGCTACCCGGGCCATGGGTTTTTCGCGTGGGCGAATGTCTGGGCGCGCTCGTTTGGCCGTTCATGGGCAAGCGCCGCCGCATCGTGATCCGCAACCTACGCATCGCCTTCGCTGGCGAAATGGATATGGCCGAAATCCACCGCATGGCCAAAGCCAGCTTTTGCCGTACGGCAGCGAACATGATTTCCGTTGCCTACACGGCACGACTCTCGCCCAAGCAGCTCAAAGATGTTCTGCGGGTGGAAAACCTCGAACTGCTCGAACAAGCCCTCGCCAAAGGCCGCGGCGTGGTCCTTTTGCTCGCCCACATGGGCAACTGGGAACTTCTCAGCCGCATGGTGCACTTCTTTCCCGAGGGCTCAAAGGCCGGCGCCATGTACCGCCATCTCAACAACATCCCGCTCGATCGCCGCACTCGCAAACGCCGCGAAGCGGACGGCACTCGCATGTTTTCGAAAAACGATGGCTTCCATCAAGTCACCGGTTTCCTTCGCGATGGCGGCATCGTCGGCATCCTCGCCGATCAACGCACCGGCCGCCACGGCGACTTGGTGCCGTTCTTCGGCAGGCTCACTCGCTCAAGCCCACTGCCCAGCCTGCTGGCCCGCCGATCAAAAAGCGAACTGCTCGCGCTTTCACTCGTCACCGAATCCCCGGGCAAATGGCGCGCGGAATTTTTACCGGTCAAGGCCGCCACCACCGCCGATTGCATGCAAACCCTCGAGCAAACCATGCGGCGCAGCCCCATCGATGTCTTCTGGTTGCAGGAACGATGGAAATTTCAAGGCGGGCCCAAACATCCGATCAACACCTTGCTGGAAGATGAAAACCAACAAGGCGAGAAAGCATTCAGAGCCCTCGCTTGGCTTTCAGAAAACGATCCTTCATGGCAAGTGCCAAAGCCGTGGACACACCCGAATGTCCACTACGAATTCGCCCTTCCAAAATCCATGCCGCGTCCCTCATGGATTTCTCCCGATGCACACATTCACGAAGTGCCGGCGAGCGCTGGTCCCGCATCGCTGCGCATCGCCATCGAAAAGATCGACGACCGCGAGCCCCTGCCCATCGATTTCATCCTCACCAGAGACGCCTCGCCCGCGCTCGCTGAAGCCGCAGAAGCGGAAACCATCCCTCTCATTCGACTGCCGTGAAAGTCATTCAAATCCTCCCCGAGCTCAACGCCGGCGGCGTGGAAGGGCATGTGCTTGATCTGGCGGGATTCCTTGCGTCGACAGGTCACGAATCCATCGTGATTTCCAATGGCGGCAACATGGTAGCGAAGCTGGAGCAACGCGGCGTGCGCCATGTCACGATGCCTGTGCACCGCAAGTCACTTCGCTCGCTGTTCCAAGTGCGCAAGTTGCGGGCATGGCTTCGCTCCGAAAAGCCCGATGTCGTCCACGCCCACTCGCGCGTTCCCGCATGGATCACTTGGCTCGCCCTGCGCGGCATGGATCCCCTCACGCGACCCAAGTTTGTCACCACCGTCCACGGCTTTTACTCGGTCAATGCCTACTCAGCGATCATGACCAAGGGTGATCGGATCATCGCCGTTTCGGAAAGCATCAGCACTTATGTGCAGGAGAAATGCCCCGCATGCGATTCACGCCGCATCGCCGTGATCCCGCATGGCGTCGACCCCACAATTTACCACCCGAACTTCAAACCTTCCGATGCCTGGCTCGCCCAATGGCATCATGAACACCCTGAGCTCATCGGAAAAAAACTTCTTTTGCTTCCAGGCCGCATCACACGACTCAAAGGCCATTCGGATTTCTTTCAGCTCATCTGCGAATTGAAAAAATCTGGCCAACCCGTCTGTGGACTGATCGCCGGCAATACCCATCCCAAAAAACAAGCCTACCTTCAGGAACTCCAGCAGCAAGCCAATGATCTCGGCATCACCAACGACCTCATCTTTCTCGGCCACCGCAGCGACCTGCGCGAACTCATGGCCGTGAGCGACATCGTCATGGCCCTCTCCCAGCAACCCGAGTCCTTCGGCCTCACCGTCCTCGAAGCCCTCGCCCTCGGCCGCCCCGTCGTCGGCTACGACTGCGGCGGAGTCGGCGAGTTGCTTAGCGGCCTTTTCCCGATAGGCAAGGTCCCACCAGTGGCCTTTACCGAGCTTCTGGCCGCCACCTCACAAATCCTCGAGAAGCCCTCTTCCCCTACCTCCAACAACCGATTCACGCTCGAGAAATCCCTTGCCGCTACTGCAGAAATTTACGAGTTTTCCTCGAGGTAATAACGATAGCTTGCATAAGTTATTCACCATAAAATTTCGCCTAATCTCACCTCACAGATTTTCATGACCGAGCCCGTCAATGTTCTATGCCTCAAATGGGGAACCCGCTATTCCGCAGAGTATGTGAACATTCTGCATCGCTCAGCGCGCCGCCATCTCAAGCGGACCTTTCACTTTCACTGCTGCACAGATGACGCTTCAGGGCTCGACCCGGAGATCAAGGTGATCGATTTTCCAAAGGACCCGGGCATGAGCACCAAATGGCCGCATATCTTGGTCAAATTGATGGTCACCAAAAACGGCTTCGGCGGGCTT
>CAIVXP010000361.1 GCA_903909905.1 Akkermansiaceae bacterium | reverse complement strand
TGTCCGTGCAGTTGCGGGCTTTTGGTCTTTAGTTGCGCGGTTTTTATGACTACTGCGGTTTCTGTTTTCACCGGTAGCTCTGGGCTATTTTTTTTTGTGACAGAAGTGTTGTAAGCTACCATCGCCATTGCCACAGCAATAAGGATTGCGCTCATGATTTTATAGCGACGCAATCTGGATATGTCTTTTTCCGCAGGCATATTTGGTTGTTGGGAAAAATCTGACTGTTTTGAGTCATCATTGGCAATCGATCTTCTACGATTCGGATGTATTTGACAGCTTTTTCCATTGCCCTGAATGGGCGATTCGCTAGGGTGTCCGTATTATTTGGGAAATGAGATGAATTCTGTTCTCGAAGCTCCTGTGCTTGTTTTGAACCGGTTCTGGCAACCGGTGCATACATGTTCGGTGAGACGGTCCTTGCATCTTTTGTGCATCGGGCATGCGCAGGTGGTTCAGGTCGATGGCGAGGAGAAATTCAAGACCCACGACCTTGCTGGGTGGATCCGGCATTCGGCGGTGGCGGCTAGTGCGCCAATGATTCGCGGGGCGAGGATCGCGTTGATCGTTCCCAAGATCGTGGTGCTCTCGATGTACGAGCGGGTGCCGCGGCTTGAGGTGCGCTTTAGCCGACGCAATGTGTTTTTGCGCGACAAATTCACTTGTCAGTATTGCACGAGGGTTTTCCCGGAGAGCCAGCTCAACCTTGATCATGTGACGCCGCGCGACAAGGGCGGGCGCACGAGTTGGGACAACATCGTGACATCGTGCTTTCGCTGCAACACGCGCAAAGCCAACAAGCTTCCGCACGAGGTGGGCATGCATCCGCGCAACAAGCCGTTTGCACCGCGCTGGAGGCCCCTTTTCGGGCTTCAGGAAAATGGTCTCGCCGACGAAAGTTGGGGTCAGTTCATCCGGCCCGAGCGTGACGAAACACGGCTCTCGGCGTGATTTTCCTCACTGCTCGGCCATGTGGTCGAGCAGGCGTTGATTGAACTCATCGGCCATGTTGTAGCCGAGGCGGCGCAGTTGTTGGTCGAGTGCGGCGATGGTGACCATGCGTGCGGTGTCGCGGCCGGGCGCGACGGGGATTTCCACATGCGTGACATGCTGGCCGAGGATTTCGTAAGTTTTCTGGAGTAGTCCGAGGCGGTCGACTTCGTTGAGGTCGGCGTAAGGTTTGAGTGTGACGACGAGGTCGAGGCGTTTGTCTGGCCTGATGGATGCGAGGCCGTAGAGGTTGGCGACATTGATGATGCCGATGCCGCGGATTTCCATGTAGCCGCGAGAGAGGTCGGGCGATGTGGCGACGAGTTCGCCGCCTACGAGTTTGATGCGCACCATGTCGTCGGCGACGAGCGATGCGCCGCGTTCGAGCAGGCCAATGGCGGTTTCCGATTTCCCTGAACCGCTTTTGCCGATGATGAGCACTCCGACGCCGCGCATGTCGACCATGCAGCCATGGAGCGTGATGCTGGGAGCAAAGTCGTGTTCGAGCAGGATGGTGGCCGCGTTGAGGAAATTCATGGTCACCTGCGAGGTGCGGAAAACCGGGATTGAGTGCTTGTGCGCCACGGCCATGAGCGAATCTTCGAGGAGGGATCCACGGGAGGTCACAATGCAGGGGATGTCGCGTTCGCACATGTGTTCGAAGCGCTCGATGCGAATATCCTCCGGAAGTTTTCGCAGGTAAGAGAGTTCGGAGTTGCCGAGAACTTGAACGCGTTTTTTGGCGAAGTAGGAAAAGAATCCGGCGAGTGCGAGACCGGGGCGGTTCATCGCGGGCTCACTGATCGGGCGGTCGAAGCCGATGCGCTCGCCCTGCAGCTCGAGGTCGAGAGCCTTGGCGTGGCTTTCGAAAAATTTACCCGTTGAAATCGAGGAGACTGTCTTGGGGCGTGCTGGCATCGAGTTCATGCAATCACAGTAGGGCGGCTACGGCACGAAAAAATCCAAGGGGTGTTCCGAATGGCAAGGTAGGGAGAAATCGCTGGAGAAGGGGTTGCGCGACCGGTGAAAAATGCTACATAGCCGCCGAGCCATGCCAAACTACGATTACGAATGCCAGAAATGCGGCGACCGCTTTGAGGTGTTTCAAAGCATGAACGACGCCAAGCTGACCGACTGCCGTGTCGAAGCATGCGGCGGCGAGTTGAAGCGTTTGCTCGGCACCGGTGGTGGCATCATCTTCAAGGGATCGGGCTTTTATCAGACCGATTACCGATCCTCATCGTATCAGGCCGGAGCCAAAGCCGACGGTGGTGGAGGTGCTTCCAAAAGCGATGCGGGCGGATCATCCGCGACTCCGGCGAAGTCCGGCGAATGAGTGAAACCGTACGCCCAGCGCTGCGGGTATTCACTGATGCGCTATTGCGCGATGTCGCGGTGATGTGTCGGGCGCAACGCGTGACATGCGGTACGCAAGTGCTCCGGGGTGATCATTTTTACGCAGCTGTGGGTGGGTGTTTGCCGCGTTTGTGCGTGCGCTTTGCAGCAAGCCCTTGCGTGTGATCGCATAGGTAGCGGGTAAGAGCTGAATGCGCGCGGCAAGGTGGCGGGGTCGCCAATGGTTGGGGTCGGCGCATGG
>CAIVXP010000360.1 GCA_903909905.1 Akkermansiaceae bacterium | reverse complement strand
GGTCAGAGAGTTGTTGATGTTCGTGACGGGAGGGGTTTCGAGGATTTCCTTACCTAGATCGGCACTGCCGTTCACCTTGAGCAGTTCCTCGGTGACCGTGGTGCTTCCCGATGCCGCGCGAAAGATTTTGATCTCCGCATGGGGGCGGTTGGCGTAGTTGTCGTAGTTGACGAAGCGATTGTTCCAAACAAGGCAGGTCGTCGAGGTCACAAAAAGCGGTATGGCGTTATCCGTGTTGGGTAGCACGCGCACGGCACCTGTGTTGTCGATCCAGGTGAGAACACCGCTCTCGTCGACCACGCAGGAGGAGCCGTCGCTGCCAGTTTTGCTGAACTCGAGCTTGGCACCAAAAGGCGCGTAATCATTGCTGATCGTCACATCGGCCTTGCGGAGGAATTCCGGGAACTTTTGGTCTTGCGCCGAGGTGAGCGAGTGCAGGGCCAGCACGGCGAGTGAGGTAAGAGCCAGGCAGGTTTTCATAGATGTGGAGATTGGTTGGGTTGGGAAAGGGATGAGGAAGCGTGAGGGATGGTGATGATGCTTCGGTGTTAGGGGCGTGAGGGATTGGTGAGGGGTTTGGTTTCGGAAATGGAGATGATGAGGTCTTTGGTGCTTGGAGGGGGCAGGGTCGCTTCGTATTCAAAGAAATTTTGCTTTAATCGTAAAAATTTTACGGAAAGGGGAAACGACTCCTGCCAGCTGAGGCCATCGGTGGAGATCCAGAAGCTCGGAGTGCCCTTGAGTGGGGCATTGAGGCGGAATGAATGGCGGAAGAAGCCATCGAGCGAGGCTGCGACCCAGACATCGGAGGGCGCGGTGGCGGAGGATTTCTTCGAGGGGGAAGATTTCTTGGCTGCTGCGGCCAGCGGCGCGGCGGGGATCGGTGCCGATGCTTGGGCCTTTGTCGGGGCGCTCGATGCACGGGTGGTGGCGGAATTGTTGGTAGGAGCTGCGGCACTGACGAAGGCGAGGACCGGGATGCGGAAGGAGCGGAAGCTCGTGCCTGCTGCGCTCACGGTGAGGTAGGCTGAGCGGTAGCCCGGGGTGGCGGAGCTGAAGGAAATCGTGACGGAGGTTTTCTCGCCAGGGGCGAGCGTGGTTTTCGCGAGGGCGGGAATCGACCAGGTGGCATTGCCGATGGTAGAGGAGGACGCGACCTTGAGGCCAGTCATGGCGAGCGATGAGAGGTTGCTGATTTCGAAGGTCCTGGTCAGGGTCCGATTGGCGGTGGCCGTGCCGAAGTCGATGGTGGTGATCGGTGTGTCCTTGAGGGGTGCTTGACCGACGAGGGCCACCGAGAGGTTGCGATTGAACTCCGCGCTGGCGCTGAAGTGGGACTTGAGGTTCCGGTCGTTGCGCGCGGCGAGCGTGGAGGCGTCACTCCACTTGGCGAAGGAGAAGCCGGCATTGGGAACGGCGGTTACGGTGGCGGCATTGCCACTGAGCGGGACGCTTTGTTTGGCATTTCCCTGGAGCTTACCACCGAGGCCGGCGCTGTATTGCACGGTCACGAATCTCGAGGGGGTGAAGGCATTCGTGAGCGTGTAGTTTCCGGTGGCTTTGTCGCCGAAGTGGCTCACCGCGACATGGTAGGTGCCGGCATTGACCGCGCGTGTGATGGAGAAATTGCGATCGCCGAGGTCGTTGTTGAAGGCGAGCTGGGTGCCAGTGGCATCAAAGAGCTGGCCGTAGGTGTCGAGCGCGCCGGTGGTGTTGACCCTGATGCTACCGCTGGTGGGAAGCGTGATGGCGAAGTAGTCGACATCGCCGAGGTAGCTGATCGCACCTGAGAGCGAGGCATTGGAGCTCAGTGTGGTGCCCGTGATCGAGTTGGCGTGATCATCCGGCACGGTGGCGCTCTGGGTCACGGTGTGGACCACCGAGCCAGCGGAGGATGTGAGGGTAATGTTGCCCGTGCGGTGCTGATTGGAGGAGTTGGCGAGCACCGTGTAGGTGAAGGCTTGGCCGCCACTTTGGGATGCCGCTTCACTGCTGGTGATCCATGTATCGTTGCTGGACCATGACCATGAGGTGTTGGAGACCACATCGAAGGTGAAGCTGCCGCCGGTGGGTGTGAAGGTGCGAGTGAGCGGGCTGATGCTCATCGCGGAGGTCGTGGTGAAACTGACCGCGAGCTGGTAGGAGCCTGTGCCGCTGGGGATGCCGTGGCGGACCTTTACGAAGTAGCTGCCGGGGGCGACGGGGTGAGTGAGCTGGAAGTTGGGGTTGAGGGCGCTGTCGTTGGAGGCGAGAACTTTGCCAGAGAAATCGAGCAGCTCGCCAAAGGTGTCGGTGGAGCCCGAAGTTTGTGCGATTAGATTGCCGAAGCCTTTCACATCGATGCGAAACATGTCGGCATCGCCAGCCACTTCGATTTTTCCAGCAGTGGAAGATGACTGGGTGATGAGTGTCGCGTCGGCCTGGGTGTTGCCGTGGTCATCTGTGAGCGGGCCATCTTGGGAGACAAGATGGGTGGCGGTGGAAGAACCGACTCGGATGGTGATGGTGGCGCTGCGCTCGGATTGGGTGTTGTTGGGAGCGACGGTGTAATCGAAGGCCTGATTGCCGGTCTGGCTGGCGGCTTCGGTACTGGTGACCCATGGTTCGCTGCTCGACCAGGACCATGTGACGGCCGATGAGACATTGAATGTGCCGCTGCCGCCGGCGACGAAGATGCGTTTGTTTGGCGGGCTGAGGGTGACGAGATTCGTTTGGGGCACGCTGCCGGAGATCGCGTATTGGCCGATGCTGGCGTAGTCGGAGAATCCGGTGCTGAGATCGCCGCGGCCAGCGCCTTGGACCTTGAGGAAATAGTCGCCAGCGCTGAGGGTGGCGGAAATGGTAGCATCGAGGCTGTTCGTGGGATTTGACGATGTGACCAGTTTGCCGGAGGCGTCGTAGATCTCGGCCAGGACTGCGAGATTCGAGCCATCGGTGGATGCCTCGGCAGATCCGACATCAGTGGTTTTGACGCTAAACGACGCGGTGCCGCCACTGGTCGCAAAGCGGAACCAATCGGAATCGGCCGTGCGCTCGATGATTCCAGAGTCCGCGACTTGGTTGTTGGCAAACACGAGATTGGCCGCCTGCTGCGAGCTGTTGCCTTTGTCGTCGATGCGGTAGCCAAAGCCGTTTGCGGTGGTGATGATGTTGAGATCATCCTGCTGGTTGTTGGCTATGAGGTATTCCCCTTTGCTCCATTGGGTGAGATTTTCATCACCGCCATCGGCGAAATATGCTCCCATGATGGGCGCCCAGCTGGTGACGCCGCTGCCATGGCCACCGTAGTATTCAACACCGGCGGTGGTGCCATCGTGGCTCAATCCAACCATATGGCCGACTTCGTGTGAGATCGTATCCGCGCAGTCAGCCTCACCTCCATTGAAGGCCCAACATGGCACATCGTCGCCGAAGGAGTTGAGGTATGCCACGCCACCGGAGCCTGGCATGGCGGTATCGGTCGGCGTGATGACACAATGGGCACGGCGGGTGACGGCGGCGGCATCGAAGACCGCGCGGTCGGTGGTGACATTGATGTCGAAGGGGGCAAAGTCCTCGGCGACGCGCGCCCAGACTTTGGTCACGAAGGCTGCGTCATTGGCGCGGGCGTGGGGCTTGGCGTCGATGGTTTTGCCGGTGTTCCACAAAGGATGCGTGACGGATTCCCCATCGAAATCGCAGTAGATGACATAGGTGGATGTCGGGTTGCTGTTGAGTACGGGCGGCGCGGAAACGGGACCATTCAATGCATTGGTGCGTGGCTGCGTAGATGCTTTGAATGGATAGGCTTGGGTAACACCGGCAGAGGAATACTTCGCGCCGATGGGAGCGCAGAGGATGCTGGAAACCGTGGTTTCTTTCATTTGCCATGCCCCGTTTTGCGCATAGCCATCGAACGAAAAGGCGAAGGATTCTCCCTCAAACATGAGGCTCGCCAAGGCCTTGTCGTCCTCGCTGAGCGAGACTTGGAAGCGGCCTTGAGGCTCCTTGAGCGTCACGCCGATGTGGCGCGCGCCATTGCGGAAGAGCACGGAATCGACCGTTCCCACGAGCTCCATGCCGGCGAAGCGGAGGGAGATTTGTTTGCCTTGTTCGTGGGCGAAGAGGTCGGCAACCAGCGTGTTTGTCACGCGACCATCGCTGGCGCGGAAGGACTCCACGATGCGGGAAAGCTCGGGGCCGCGGGGCGCTGAAATAAGGCGCAGCGTTTCGAGTTCGGCCGCTTGATCCACAGCGCGAAGAGCTGTTAGAGAGGGGGATTTGGATTCGATGGCCGAGGCATTTGCCGCAGGTGAAGTTGATTCTTGGCGGTCGGATTCGTTGTGACTACGAGATGCCAAAAAACCGACGATCACGGCGAGACCAAGCGGAGCCACGAATGGGGCCGCACGACGAAGTTGCGTGGGTTTGAATGGGAGCGGCATCTGTTAGTCTCGGATAGAGTCCGCCAAAACAAGGTCTGCAGCCAAAGATGTGAGACCTTCATGCCACGTTGATGCCAATGAGTAACAGAGCTGATGGCTCTGATCTAACAAGATGGGGTGAATGAATGACGAATTCGTCATGGGAGTTCGGTAATCTCATTCACTAAACGGTATTGAGTCAAACGAAAAGGCCGGTTTCGGAGGGGGAAAATGGAGATGGGAAGAGGGATTCAAGATTCAAGAGTCCAGATTCCAGAATGCGGCGGGAGCTTTAGCGACCCAGTTTGAAGCAAAGCCAAACTGGCCTGGCCGTGGCGCAGCGGGCTGCAAACAAGAAGCGTTTACCGCAAAGCCGCAAAGATCGCCAAGGAGCGCGAAGGGACGAGGTCGGAATGCAGCGGGAGCTCTAGCGACCCGGTTTGAAGCGAAGCCAAACTGGCATGGCCGTAGCGCAGCGAAGGCAAATCGGAGGCCAGAGGCCAGAGGGCGGTCACGGCGCCGCGAGGCCGCGTCGCCCTACCGGAAAGACGCAAGACTTTAAAATTCAAGAGACAAGAGAAGAGGCGGCGGCATCCTTGGCGGTTCAGAACTTGGAGCAGGATGCTCCAAGGACGGACTGGGACAGATGTCCCAGCTACGAGGAAGAGGTGGGCAGATCATTGGAGTCGCTGGCCTTGGAACAGGATGTTCCAAGGACGAACTGGGACTGCAAGTCCCAGCCACAGGAAGATGTGTCCCGCAGGATGCAGGACACAGCCGGCGGGACGCCGGCGCTCCCCTTTGGAAGAAGTGGCGGAACATGCGCGCGGACGCTTTGGAAAAGCGTCCCTGCCTGGGAAGATGTGGCTTATTTGCTAAGCGCCATCCCCTTTTTGGCGTTTCTCCCTGCCCCTCAAATTTAAATATTGCAAAAAAGTCTAAATTGGATAATTTTATTTCCATGAACCTAACCCGAAAGGTCATCGACGATGCCCTGAGCCTGTTGGGACAGCTGTTGGATGCGACCAAGTCCCGATCTTATGGTCTGGTGGTTTGCGGGGGGTCGGCTCTGCTGGCGAAGCGGATTGTGACCCGTGTGACGCATGATGTGGATCTGATCGCCCTGCGGGATTTGGATGGTGAAATGTTTGACGCCTATCCCCTGCCCCACGAGTTAAAAGAAGCCGCAGAGGCGGTGGCCGCCGAGCTTGAATTAGAATCTGATTGGCTGAACAGCGCGGCAGCGTTTCATCTGCCAGGCCTGCATGCACTGCCGCCATTTTTTTGGCAGGATTTGGATTCCCGCCGTTATGGCGAGCGGCTCAGTGTGAGTTATCTGGGCCGCACGGGGCAAATTTTGCTGAAATTTTATGCCGCACTGAACCGAGCGGAGGCGCGCGATCTCGACGATCTGCATGCGCTCGGCCCGAATGAGCAGGAGACCATCGCGACGCTTCATTGGATTTTTGCGCATGTGCCGATTCTGTCTCATCGGCATCAGATTGCGACACTTCTCACACACCTCGGCCATGAACCGCTCATCGAATCATTCAAGGTCTGATCTCCTTACCCGCCTGCTCGATTGCCTCTGGCGCCAGTGGTCATCACTTGGCGTGCCAGGATCTGTGCGCGGTGATGATGCGCGGCCGATCGATCCGGAGGCGCTGGTGTTGGCAAGCACGCACTGGGGCCGTCATGACCCGCGATTGATGGAGGGCGCCATCGATTGGCTGACAGCGAACGGGCAACGGATCAATTTGCTGCGTTTGCGCCGCTTGCATGACGAATGGCCGCTGGCCGATGTGAGGGTGCTGGCGGCGCTGGGTGAACGCCTTTCGCATCAATCCGCTTTGAGAAAATGGCGTGGCATATTGCCGCTGTCGGCCCATCGCGGTGAACCAGAACCTTTGTTGATTCAAGCTGATGGCAAACCCATGCCGATCATGGGGCTTCCTGATCCGGACTTTTTGAAACATGGTTTGCTGGTCGGCATTCGTGAGCGAAAAAAAACCATGCGCGCACCCAACCCGATGCGCACGGCAAACCTCATTTGCGCATTGCGTGCGCTTTGGGGCGTCAATGCGCGTGCGGAAATTATTGCGTGGTTACTCGCTCATGAGTCTGGGCATCCGGCCATCATTGCGAGAGAGACCGGCTTTTTTACCAAGACCGTCCAACACACGCTCAACGAAATGGAGGAGTCCGGTCACATCCACTCGCGCCGTGCAGGAAGAGAGAAAATTTTTTGGATCAATCAGGCGGACTGGCTTTTTCTAACGCCTGCGATTGCCGGCCAACAAAGATTGTCATGGGTGCCATGGATGCCGCTCTATTGCCTTTGCGGCAAACTGCTTGAAGTCCTCGACTCAACGGAATTTGAAGCGGCCAGCGATGAGCTCCAAGCCATTCACATCCGCAAATGGATCATCGAGCTCGCGCCAACGATCGACGCCGCTGGGCTGACCGCCAAATTTTCCTCCACGCCCAAGCTAAGCGGGCAAAATTTGATTCGAGCATTTGAAAGCGATCTGCAAATCGTGGCACAACAGTTGCTGGCGGCGGATGGGGGCATTTGAATGAAGCTGAGAAAGGGGGAGACGATGTCGGCGGTCAATGGCCAGCCGTCATCGGGAAAGAGCAGCAAGAGTAAGGTTTTTCTTCGGCTTTCAGACTGACAAACTTTCGACGCTTTGGCGGTTCAAAACTTGGAACAGGATGCTCCAAGGACGGACTGGGACTGCAAGTCCCAGCTACATGAAGAGGTGGGCAGGATGCCCACGCTCCTTGAAGACACGGGCGGGACGCTGGCGCTCCCCTTTGGAAGAGGTGGCGGCTCATTCGCGCGGACCTTT
>CAIVXP010000359.1 GCA_903909905.1 Akkermansiaceae bacterium | reverse complement strand
TTTCACCCTCTTTCTCATCCCATCATGAAACCCCTCCTCCTTCTCCTCTCCTTCACCGCTTTCACCTTCGCCGACGAACGCGAGGTCACCGAGGAACAACAGGCCGCCATCCAGAACGGGGGAGATGTCGTGGAGGAAACCGTCCGCCCCGAAAACCTCACCGACCTCACCAAGGGCGAAGGTTTGCCACCTTCGAAAAACAAGCCGATGACCTGGCATCTCGGCCCCACCGGCATTTCCTGCGTCATGTCCGGCGGTGCCGTCGGCGATCAACTCCTCGTCCAAGGCACCATCAAAGGTTCTCCCGCCGAGGGCAAGTTCCTGCCCGGCGATGTCATCACCGGCATCGACGGCGTCAAATTCCAGGCCGGCGGCAACCTGGGCATCACCATCGGCAACGCGATCATCGAAGCCGAACGCGAAGCCAACGGCGGCAAGATCACCTTCCAAGTCTGGCGCGATAAAAACTACCCCGCCCGCACCGGTGCCAAGAACATCGCCGGAACCGACATCGACCAGCTCATCAACGAAGCCGAAAGCGACGATTCCCTCTACGATTGGAAGCCCGAGGAAGCCCGCAAGGAAGAGGTCAAGAACATGGATCTCGAGAAATTCCCCCTCGATCCAACCACCCTCGAAGTGGAGCTGAAACTGCGCACCGTCCCCGACTACGCCGACACGGCTCCCTACGATTGCCCCAAGACCAAACAGATCCTCGAAGACGCATGGAAGTCCCTGGAGCAGCGCTTCATCGTGGATCCGAAAAAGCCGGGAAGCGGTAAAGGCGGGGTGATCGAGGCCTTCGCACTCGTCGCTTCTGGCAAACCCGAGCACCGCGAGCTCGTCAAACAATGGGTGCGCAGCAAGAACTGCCCCTGGCAGCCCCCCACCCAGCCGATCGGCGCGATGTTCGAGCCCGGCTACAAAGGTTACAAAGGCTACCAAACCTGGCACCATGGCTTCATCGGCCTCTACTGCGCGCTCTACTACGATGCCACCGGCGACGAATACGTCCTGCCCGCCCTCCGCAAATACGCCATCGAGGCCGCCATGGGCCAAAGCAAGGCGGGCACCTGGGGACACACCTTCGCCTATCCCTCTTTCAACGGCGGCAAATTCCACGAAATGAACCCCGGCTACGGTGCGCTCAACGCCGCCGGCAACCATTGCTTCTTCCTCATCGCCCTCGCCAAGAAACTTGGCGTCGAACATCCCGAGATCGATGCCGCCATCGCACGCTCCCATGAATTTTTCGGCTCCTTCGTCGACCAGGGGGCACTCCCCTACGGCGACCACGCCGCCGCTGATACCGATGACAGCAATGGCAAAAACGCAGGCACCGCCTTTGCCATGAAGCTCATCGGCGATGACTACGCCGCCAAGTATTTCTCCATGATGTCCGCGCACGCCTCCTTCACCCCGCGCGGCGGACATGCCCACGACTACCACACCAACTGGTCTTGCTGGGGCGCCACTCTTTGTGGCCCGGAAATCCGCACCATGGCCGAGCGCAACATGCGTTGGCG
>CAIVXP010000358.1 GCA_903909905.1 Akkermansiaceae bacterium | reverse complement strand
CTGTAAAATTTCGGTGCGCTATCCGATGGTCGAGTTGCTCACGGCGCTTGGCTTTTTTGCATCGTGGAAATTTTTTCCGCCGCAGGCCGCGGTGTTTCTCTGGGTGCTGGTGGTCTTGCTGATCGCGATCAGCTTCATCGATGCCGATCATTTGATCATTCCCGTGTCGTTCACCTGGGCGGGATCCGCCTTCGGTGTTTTGGCAGCTATCGTGTGGCCGACCTTTCCGCGGATGGCCGGTGGCTGCGACTCATGGCACGAGGCCCTGATACAATCCGGCATCGGCTGGGCTGCGGGATTTTTCGGGCTATGGCTGGTGGTCGAGTTGGGGAAATTGGCCTTCGGCAAAAAGGCGATGAGGTTTCAAACTCCGGGCGCGTGGGAGCTCAAGGAACCTGCGGGCGATAGTGATCCGCTGAGCTTCGTGATCGATGGCGAGTCGTTCCCGTGGTGGGATTTGTTTTCGCGAAAGAGCGATCGATTGATCATCGAGACCGGCGAGATTCGCGTTGATGGCGAGCCGCATGGGGGTGGTAAGTTGGTGATTCGTGAGACTGAAATCGAACTGCCCAACGGCGCAAAGCATTCGATCGAAAAGCTGCGATCGCTTTCCGGTACGGCAACATCGGTCGTGATCCCTCGCGAGGCGATGGGCTTTGGCGATGTGCATCTGATGGGTATGATCGGTGCGTTTTTCGGTTGGTCGGGTGTGCTCTTCGCACTTTTTGCTTCTTCGATCTTTGCCTTGGTCGCGGCATTGATCGGCCGTATCGGCTTTGGCAGGCAACTACCATTCGGGCCATTTCTTGCGATGGGTGCGCTGACTTGGGTCTTCGGTGGTTGGAAGCTCTGGGCGTGGTACCTCGAATTTCTCGGTCCGCTTTGGCAAAGGTAAAATATGACGCGTGGAGTGTGACTGTGTGAAATCCACCTATGACACACATCCGTGGATTGGCATGCACCCGTGATTGGTGCATGAATCATTGTGATGAGACCAATCTCACGCACCGACGAGCGCCGTCGCCCGGTGATTTACCAGTTGCTGGTGAGAACCTTCGGTAACAGCAACGAGACGCGTAAAATCAACGGCACCATCGCTGAAAACGGTTGTGGCAAATTTTCACACATCAATGATATCGCCCTCGAATCCATTGCGGCGATGGGTTTCACACACATCTGGCTTACGGGTGTGCTCGAACAGGCGAGTGGCACATCTTATCCGAATCGTCCTGCCGATAAGCCCGATATTCTCAAGGGGCTGGCTGGCAGTCCTTATGCGATCAAGGACTATTTCGATGTGTGCCCGGATTACGCGATGGATCCCGAGAGGCGCATCGATGAATTCAAAGATCTGCTCGCAAGATGCAGGCGACACGGCTTCAAGGTGATCATCGACTTTGTTCCCAACCATGTTGCGAGATCGTATGCCTCGGATGTGCGGCCCGATTTGTCGTTCGGCGAAGGCGACCGGCGTGACTTGTTTTTTGATCGCGACAACCATTTTTACTATTTGCAGGCGGATCATCCGGGTGGAGGGGCACCGCTCAAACTACCCACGATCGGCATGCTCGGATGTGACGGCATGTTTGTACCTGAAAAGGAATTCGGAAGAGTCACGGGCAACAATGTGATTTCTTGGGCGCCATCGGCCAACGACTGGTACGAAACAGTGAAGCTCAATTATGGTCACGATTTCACTAATGGTCGCCAAACTGGTCATTTGCCTGGATCATATGCCAGTCTTGACGAAGTTCCCAAAACATGGCGCACGATGGATGCGGTGCTTGGTTACTGGCAGGAAATGGGGGTAGACGGATTTCGGGTCGACATGGCGCACATGGTACCGATGGAGTTCTGGCGCTGGGCGGTGGCGCGTTGCCGCGCTCGTGATCTTGGTGTGTTTTTTGCCGCCGAGGCCTATGACAACGACCCTGCGAAGCTTACTGACGCGCAGGTATTGGATGAGTTATTGGCAGCGGGTTTCGACGCGGTTTACGACGATCCGTCGTATGATGTGCTCGAAGGTCTTTACGATTCCGGCAAATGGGCGAACGACCTTGATGGGTTGATCTTCACTGGCGAGCGCTTTCACAAATCACTAAGGTATGCAGAGAACCACGATGAAGTTCGCTTGGCTTCTCCCAAGGAATGGGGTGGCCTTGGCATGAAGGTTGGGCGTCCGGTTTCGACCGTTTTGTTCGCGCTCGGTCGCGGGCCGATCATGGTGTATCACGGGCAGGAGCTCGGGGAGCCGGCGCTGGGTGTAGAAGGATTTGGTGGTGATGACGCGCGAACCAGTATCTTTGATTACTGGTCGATGCCTGAATTCACGAAGTGGGTGAATGGGGGCAAGTTCGATGGAGGACGCTTGAGCGATGAGCAGAAAGCGTTGCGAGATTGGTATCGCAAATTGCTCCATGTGATGCATGACAAGGCCTTCACCGATGGTGATTTTTTTGGACTCAACCACGCCAACAAGGATAACCCGCAATTTGGAAGACTTGGCGACGAGTCAGTGTCCGGCCATTGGTTGTATGCTTTTTTGCGCAGCGACCGTGAGAGTGGTCGTGCTTTTCTAGTGGTTGCCAATTTCCATGGCGACCAAACGATCCGCGGCGCAAGCGTTAGGATTCCGCGGGATGCTCACGAGTTTATTGGAAGGGCAGACAGAGCCCGGTGGAGGTTTAGCGATCGGCTCGAGACCTCTTGGTGCGCCTCAATCATATCGGGCGCACTTGAGTCGATGGGCTTGATGCTGCCCGACCTGCCGCCATGCACTTCGCTGTTATTGGAGATCGGCGACGGCTGATTGGTTAAACTGCGGCCTGGCCTTTCAACTGGTCGAGCGATTCTGGCGTGAGATAACTAGGGTTGAGATCACTCCGCAAAGGGCGATGATCGAAAAGAGGATGAGCGCGCAAAATAAGCGGGTGTCGATTTCGTGGGAGTCATCAACATCACCATTGGCGGTGGATTTTTTCATGTCAGCCCATGGCAGAGGTTTTTTCAGGGCATGGAAAACGATGCGATATTCCTTGTCGCGATAGTCGTTGCGGAATGATTCCGCTTCGCGAATCAGGAGATCGATGCGTTCGTTGACGAAGAATTCGGATGCCGGACGGGCGTTTTTCGCATCATCGGGCCAGACCTTCATGGTTTCCACCTCGATGCGTTTGCCGGTGCTGGCAATGCGGCGGATGCGGGTTACAAGTTCGGCGGCTTCGTCTTTGCTGACTGCTCCCGAAGCCAACAGGCGGCGCAGTCCTTCTTTTGCGAGTTCGAAAGACTCCGTCTCGCGGGGGGCGAGAGATTCGGAGTGTTTGCGAATTTTGTCGATGCGTTGCTGGAGGCGCAAACGCTCCACTTCAAAGGGATTGCTTACCGCCTGCTCGACGATCATGCCCTCATAGGCATAACGCAATGGCATCAGGTGTGCAGGTACCGGTATCCCGCCGCGTTCGCGGATTTGTCGCGCATCGGAAAACAGACCGTGGTTCATCTCACGGTATGAGACTAGGGCACCTGCAAGAAGCATTTGTGGCACCAGCAGCAAAGGTACGCAGGTGAGGGCGGCTCGCTCGGTGGTGACAACCGATGAGATCACCACCGCCATCGCAGTGCCAGTCCAGGCGGTAAGCGTCATCCACTGCCAGTGATGGAAAAGCATTCCTTCGATTTCCAGGAAGTGATTTCCAACGAGCAGGTAAACAAAGCATTGAACGGCCGCGACGATTGCGAGTGCGACAAATTTGGCGATGACGTAGGATGCGGCACCAGGTTGGCAGTTGCGCTCGCGGCGCAGGATGGGTCGGTCGCGCAGAACCTCGGTGGCCGAGTTGGTAAGGCCGAGGAACATCGCCACGGTTGCGCTGAGGAAAAGATAAGCGGGAATATGCAGCGCGGTTGCAAACTCGTAACTGCCGCGGGGTGATGAACGCAGGGTGTTGGCAATCAATGCGGCAAGCAGGGGCGCCTCAAGGCAGGTGCTGTAAATTGTGCCGCGGTTGCGGAGCTTGGAGAGAAATGATCGAATGAAATGGGTGGCAAAAATGGCAATGATTGCGTGAAAACGCCTCGCAGGCTTGGGCGGCAAGGGCAGTGGCTTGTCGGGAGTTGCTTCGCCGAGCAGAGAGATTGGCCCGGGGCTTGATTGCAGGGACTGCATCAGATCGACGCTCTCAAAACGTTCCTGCCAGAAAGAGGGGGGGAAGCGTCTTGCCGCGCCGGTGCTTGCTCCACCGCCGATGCTGCTCAAGGGGGTTTCCAGCACATCGAAAACGAAATCGGTGCCAAGTGGTGATTTTGAGGTCACCGCCGGATGCACGATCGCTAGTTCCTCGCAGGCGGCGCGGAAATAGCCGACCATGCTGGCGGGAGTGCCAAAAAATGCGAGGCGGCCGCCGGCATCGAGCAGAAGGACCTTGTCGAAAAGTCGCAGCACCGGCGCACCTGGGCGATGCAGTGAGGCGATGACGATTTTTTCCCGGGCCAGCGAGCGGAGGGTTTCGGCGACATGCTCCGAGTCCTTTGAGGAGAGGCCTGAGATTGGCTCGTCGAACAGAAAAACCTCGGCGCGGCTGCCAAGGTCGATGCCGAGGTTTAGTCTGCTTCGCTCGCCGCCGGAGATGGTTTTTTCGCCGGGCGATCCGACGCGTCGGCGGGCGATCGACTGCAGGCCCAGCTCGGCGAGCATGCTATCGACGCGGCGTTCATGTTCCGCCAACGAGAGGGCGGGGCGGCGGATCGCGACCGCGTGGCGCAGGTGTTCGCGCACGGTGAGCTGCGGGCTAAGCGCCTCTTCTTGCGGCATGTGGGCGATGAAGGGGACAAGCGCATCGCGACGTTCGTAAAGTGAGATGCCATTGAGGCGAACGTTGCCGCGTGTTGGTTCGCGCTGGCCGGAGAGGACAGTGAGCAGAGTGCTCTTGCCGCTGCCGCTCGGGCCGATGATGCATAGCATTTCACCACGCTTCACTTCGAAGTTGAGGTGGTCGAGCGCACGCGAGTCTGGCCCGAAATCGTGGATTAGATCCTCGACCTGCAGAGATTCAATGAGCGTTCTTTCCTCGTCGAGAAATCCTTCGCCAAAGCGGCATCGCACCGATTGACTGCCGGAAAGGCGAATTAGTGAACCGTCGCGAAGGGGGGCGGAAACGCGCACCGGCACGCCATCGACAAGGATGGGTCCATGACTTTCTCGGATCTGCAGTTCCCCCTCCTGACGCTGCGCATCGTAACGTATAAAGAGGACCGCCTTGGGGGAAAGTTTTGGGCCAAGCAAAAGGTCACCGCTTGAGAGGGTGGATGCATCGTTTGAGACCAGATATTCCTGCCGATTTCCCGCAAGGCGAAACCGACGCGCGGATTGGGTGGCTCCTCGGCGCAGATCGTTGATTGAAAGGCTGAAGCCAGATTCATCGGCAAGTCGCTCATGGTTCAGGCATGTGAAGCGTTCGCCCGGCTTGAGTGGTCCATGTGTTGCGGCGCGGAGGCTGGTGGGTTTGAGCACCTCAAACTTCGCCTCGAGCCCGAATCGTACCTTCAGCTCGCTCTGTCGACCGCGAGTGCGCTCGGCAATGATGCCGTTTTCACCGGATTCCAAGTAAATCGTCGGTGCATTGCCAGTGCGTTTCACATCGAGAAAAAACAGCAGATCCTCAAAACTCAGGGTCCATCCCGGCACAACCAGTGACTGGCGCTCGCGCATGCGGAGAAATGATCCTGATGCGACGGAGCGGCCACGAATCCATAGTGGCTCGTTGCTGGTGTTGCGTACAAGGATCAGGTCATCGGCGCGATAAACTCGGAACTCGTGATTGGATGCGGCAGGCGGCAGTGACACATCCGCACCGTTGACCCCGAAGATCAGCCGCTCGAAGGGCAATTCGTCGCTGCTTGGCGAGTCGCCATCGCCGCGCATCTCACGAAGAATCGAAGTTCCAAGTTCGGGGCGACCGAGGCGTCGCATGAAGATTTCAAAACTTGCGCGATTGCGCTCAGAGCGGCCTGCGGCATCAACCAGCGTGTAGAGTTGCAGGCCAAGCGCGAGTTTGGAAGATTCTTCGTAGCCGTCGCGCAGTTCGGTGGCGAGATTTTGCAGGGGCTGAGGGTTGGCCACTGCGCGTTGAAGGCGGCGCGCCAGCCAGCCGTGATCAACCTCGGGAAATGCGTTGCGCAGCATGTCGAGGATGAGGTCTGCCTCTAGGGTGTTGAGCTCTCCATCAAGCGTTGCAAATCCTGCAAAAGCATCGATCAGGGCTCCGACTTGGGCATCGACCCCGGGCCTCAGCGACCTGATTCGCGCGATTCCGGGAATCAACCTCAGCCAACGAAATACGCGCCATCTGCCGAGCGAGGCGATGCGTGGGTTCTTGAATAGCGCGTGGAAATTCACTCCGGTGATTTATTCAGACATGAGCATCGGGGGCAAGACTGGTGAAAAAAGCGGTTTGCATTTCATGGGCATGGGCTATGCTTTCGCGCTGTCAGGTTCTTGGAGCTTGCCCATTGGTGACGCAACCAGCCTGAATTCCCCTGTTCATCATTCCATCATGTCCGATTCACCGAATTCGACTCCGCCTCCCGCTCCTACGAACCGTCCTAATGGCGATTCCAATGGCTTCAATTGGCGGTTTTTTATCCTGGCACTCGGTGCTGCTGCCGTATTTTGCCTCGCATTGTTTGGCCCAAACATGTCCCAGACTGCCAAAACACTCAGTTATTCGCAGTTCAGGCAAGCGTGGGACCAAGGTCGGATCATCACCGAGGACAGCAAGCGCCCGCTCAAGGTGGTAACGACTGATGCGTCTTACGATGCCACGATCACCGGGTGGGAGGCGCCTGCGCTCCAGATGCCAAAGGAGCCGCTCAAACAGCGTTCTCAATTCCGCGTGGTTCTCAATCTTGATCTGCAAGGCAAGCAGGTTCAGCAGATTCTTGGTGAAGACATTCGCATGGAAACATTACCGACCGGAGCCGCCGAGCCGGGTGGTGATGGGGTGCAAACCATTTCGATTGCCGACCTTCGCAAGGCCAAAGCCATGGAAGAGATCCAGACCAATGATCTCGAAAATCCGCTGCGCATCCTTGCCAGGGCCGATAGCCGTGAGGCGGTCGTGGTCGGCACTCGCGAGGTGATCACCAATCTCGTCGCACCGGTGGACGCCAGCGGCAAGGCTCTCGAGGCGACGCCTTTTGCGGTTACAGTTTCGATTCCAATCCTTGCCGACGATCTCAAAGCGCTTGTCCAAAGCAAAGCGACTTACAATCGTACCACGGATTATCTCAAGAACGCGCTTTTCACTTTTCTGCCATTCCTGCTGGTGATCGGCGTGCTGTTTTTCCTTTTCCGCCAGCAAATGAAATCGGCGGGTCGCGGTGCAATGTCCTTCGGTAAAAGCAAGGCTCGTCTGCTCTCGATGGATCGCAACAAGGTGACGTTCAAAGATGTTGCCGGTATTCAAGAAGCAAAGGAAGAGCTGTTTGAAATCGTCGATTTCCTCAAGGACCCGCGCAAGTTTCAGAAGCTCGGTGGATCGATTCCGAAGGGCGTGCTGATGGTCGGTTCTCCTGGCACTGGCAAGACGCTGCTTGCACGAGCAATTGCTGGTGAGGCGGATGTGCCGTTTTTCTCGATCTCCGGCTCGGACTTCGTCGAAATGTTTGTGGGCGTCGGTGCCTCGCGCGTTCGCGACATGTTCGAACAAGGCAAAAAGCACGCGCCCTGCCTGATTTTCATCGATGAGATCGATGCGGTCGGCAGACACCGCGGTCACGGCATGGGCGGTGGCCACGACGAACGCGAGCAGACGCTCAACCAGTTGCTCGTCGAGATGGACGGCTTCGACACGCAGGAGGGGGTTATTATCATCGCCGCCACCAACCGCCCGGATGTGCTCGATCCCGCGCTGCTGCGCCCGGGTCGCTTCGACCGCCAGGTGACGATCAATTTGCCCGATGTGAATGGTCGCGAGGAGATCCTGCGCGTGCACGTCAAAAAGATCAAACTCGCCGCGAATGTCGACCTCTCGAAGATAGCCAAGGGCACGCCCGGATTCTCCGGTGCGGAACTCGCCAACCTCGTCAACGAATCGGCCCTTCTCGCAGCCCGCCGCGGCTTGCCTGCCGTGACGCTCGAAGAAATGGAAGAGGCGCGCGACAAGGTCCGCTGGGGCCGAGAGCGCCGGAGTCTCGCCATGTCCGACAAAGAGAAAATCGGCACTGCTTGGCACGAGGCCGGTCACGCCTACCTCAACATGGTGCTGCCGCACACCAACCCGCTGCACAAGGTCACCATCATTCCGCGCGGACCCTATCTTGGTGCGACGATGTATCTGCCGGAAGGCGACAAGTATTCCACGCAGAAGAAGGAAGCGCTCGCCAACCTCATCGTCACCATGGGTGGCCGCATCGCCGAAGCCTTCAACAGCGACGATGTTTCCAACGGTGCATCCGGCGACATCCGCCAGGCAACTGCGCTCGCCCGCGCCATGGTCTGTGAATGGGGTATGAGCGACAAACTCGGCATGGTCGAATACGGCGAAGGTGACGGTCCGGTTTTCCTCGCTCGCGACATGGCGAACCGTCGGGCAAACTATTCCGGACACACCGCCATGCTCATTGATGAGGAAATCAAGCGCTTTATCGATGAAGCCTACACGACTGCCGAGCGCATTCTCACCGAAAATCGCGACAAGGTGGAGTTGATCGCCAATGCCTTGCTGGAGTATGAGACGCTTGATGCAAGCCACCTCAAGGACTTGATCGAGCACGGGGAGATGAAGGATCCGCCATCGGCTCCTAAGCCGCCACCAGTGCCTGAGAAGCTTGCAATAAAATCCGAGCGCAAAACCAATGACAGTGGTCAGATCGATGATGATGGCCCGCTCCCTGGTGCGGTTGGCGCGACGGCTTGAGCGATTTTTATTCAAGGCGAAGCATGAAATTTCTCATGCTTCACATGTAATTTCGGTTGCTGCCTTGCGCCTTTCGGTTAGCATCTCACACGACTGCTGTGTGCGACTTTTTTGGTAGCTGGCCCGGACCGATATGATCATTCAGGGGTTTGCCTCCGATGTCCTATGTCATGCCTTTTACAGGAAGACGATAATGCATCGGATTTCCCCACTTGTTGAGTTTACGGAACGTGGCTCACAGCGCCAATGACGGCACAGCGGTCTTTTTTTCTCGGTCGTTACGCAAAATGTGCATCGCGGCTCAATCAGCCATCAATCCTGCAGCGAGTTTGTCGTAGCTTTCGGCGTCGACGGTGAAGGGGTTGGATTCGCTGCCCAAACGACCAAAGTAGCTCGTCGGTTCGGCGTTGGAATCACTGGGGGCCAGCGTGAGATTGCGGGTGATTGTGCCCGAAAAATCCCCTTTTTCGTCGAATTGTTTTTCCACGATTTGATATTCCAGCGTTGGTTTTTTTAGAGCATTGATGGCGGATTCGTCGTCCACCGCAAGCCATCGCGAAACCTGCAGCCCTTCGATTGCCGATAGCAAGTAGTTGGCTTTGGCTGGATCAATCTCCGCGCTGAGATCGCGTCCGTCGTCATTTGTGGCAGTCCATGCTTCATCGATGAAACGGTATTTAAGTGTCAGTGAAGGTGACTTTCCGCCGCTGCGTCTTATTGCGAGAAGGTTGACCTTGTCGATGGACCAAAGCCTTGCGCCACGCCACTCATAGGGACATACGGCGATGGAGCGAATCAGCGACTCATCAATTTTGATTACGGTTGGAGTGCCTAGACGGTTGACGAAGCAATCGCCGTTGCTGTTCATTCCGAATCGCAGCTCGAATGCTTGGTTGTCCGTTGCAAGAAAGCGCAATCTGAGTATCGGCCGATCCAAGCCCCAAGGGGTAAAATCCGTGGCCGCATCACTTTCGAACGCGAGAGCTTTGCCGGTCGTTACCGTTTTAAGCAGTAGATAAAGGTTTGGTTCGTTAGCTTCCTGCGCGACTCCGTTGATGATACATGTCCATGGTTTGGATGCCTCGCGGCTCAGCAGGATTTCAGGACCGGTTGAAGGCAGGATGGCGATTCCGCTCAGGGCCTTGACGTTGAGATGTGTGAGCGCCGGATCGCGAAGTTCGTTGATACTTAGCGGCAAGTCGGCTAGTGAAGTCATGCCGCTCACCGGCTTGGCGGGCATCAAAAATTCGACGCCAGGGCGGTCCGACACAAAAGCTGTGGTTTCGGCGTTTTCGGGTGCTTCCGTAGAACGAATTTCAAGTTCGGTTTGAGATTCAGAATCAAAGGATCGAATGCTGATGCGAGTGGCATCTTTGTTTTCCGTGGCATTTGCGGCATTGCTTGCCGATTTGTCGTTTACTTTCAAAGCCTGCAATTCAAAGAGGCCCTTGAGCAGCGACTTCATTGCGGCTGGGTCTGTCGCGAGATCAAGTGGCTTAGCGATGCGCCACGGCTTATTGGGGGAGTCTCTGGCAATTAGCAGCTGCCCTTGTTTGGACACAATCGTGATCGTGTTGAGTTTGAGCGGATTGAAATAAAATGGCCGGTGATCACGGAGAAAACGAAAGCCGTCTTTGAACAGTGAGTTGATGTCTCCCGTGCATGCATAAACATGTTTTTTGCGGCCCTTATCCCGAGGGTTGATGAACACGGTTGGCACGGGTTCGGGGATGTCCTTGACTGTCGCTTTCCAAGGCGTGGAACGTCCGATCTTGTAATGAGCCAGTGGTTTGCGACTCGCGCTCTCCAACAAAATTGTCACGGCTTCATAGGTGAGGCCGGCCTTTTCCTCTGATATTTTATCGCGCGGCACATGGTCCTCCACACTCATGCCACGAGTAAAATTGATGATCGCGACTGCTGCGCGAGGATCCATGCGATCGCGCCACGGAGAGGTCGACTGCCAACCGTTGTTTTGAAGCGAAAATTTTACGGATGTTCCCGAGCCATTGACTGTGATGTGCTTCACCTCTGCAGGTTCAAACGATGGGTAAAGGGCATTACCCACTTCAACCGGAGGTGCGCCAAGCAAGGCATCGAAACTGCCTTCGCGCCATTGCCATGATGACAACCAACCTACGATTGCCGCGGTCGCAATGAGCAACAAGGTGGGGATGAGTCGACGCATGATGAATCAGGCTCTGCGTGCCGACCAGACATAGGTGCCGATCAGCAGAAAAGCGGCGGGGATGAAGAAGAGGTTGATGCGATTGATGAAGGAAACCTGTGCTTCGAGCAGCGGGAGCTTGTAAGTGCCTAGCGCGCGCGGGCCGATGCCGGCGAGGGACTCGCGACCAACCATCCAGTTTACGGACGACGCGAGGAAATCGAGGTTTTCTGCACGGTGATTTTCCGGCGAAAGAAAGTCGGTGTTGGTAATCACGATCATCCGCGAGCTGTCGGCTGCGAAGCGGTCGTCGGACTCCGCTCCGCGAATCACGCAGGCTGCAAGGTTGAGCGGAGATGTATTATCCTCGCGTTCGTCAAATTTCTCATTCCCTCCACCAAAGCGGGTCTCGCCCCAAAAGCCTGGCGCGGCCTCGATCAGGCCCATGGGCAAAATCCTTTTATTGAGCAAGTCCGCCGCTCCCTCACGAACTTCGAGCGATGAACTTGCGCCGCCAAACTCGGTGGTCTGGCCCGCGAGGTCGGCGATAAATGGCACGCCCTTGGTGAAGATGCCGCGTGCGTTGGTCACGAGATTCGATTTCTGCCGACTGATGACGCGGTCCTTTCGCGGTGTCACGCCTTTGCCACGCAGGAAGGCACGGATGTTTGGTGGTGTTTCTCCATCCTTGATAAGCGTGAGAATGGCGGCTCGTGGTCGGTTCCAATAATTTTCCAGCACGGCAATTTCCTGCGAGCCGAGATCGTATTTCGGAGCGGCAAGAATCACGCCTTCGCAATGATCGGGGATTTTTTCCAATCCGCTCATTTGCAGTTCTTCGACCTCGATGTTTTGGAACCGCAGCGTGTCGATCAGAAACCTGCGCGGCGATGCTGCGCTGTCTTCACCGATTTGGCTCTTGTCGACGATCAATGCCATGCGGCGAGGCTTGCCTTCGATTGCTTCGACCAGACGAGCGGTGAGCACATCCTCGCCTCTGAATGCGGCAATTTTCCGTTTGCCTTCGCTAGTGGTGAAAACGCCCATGTCATCGGCGACGGCCACCTTCACATTCGGATGAAATGAGCGGGTCATGTCGGCATTTTCCACCACCGCCGGTTTGTCGTCGGTACGGGCGTCGATGAGGATCAGGTCATGTACTAGAGTGATGCCATAAGCGGCGACCGCTTCGTTCATTCGGTCGGGGCTACGGATCGGGTCGATGACCTCCAGCTTCACACGGCCATTTGAGAGTTTCGCGTACTCCTCGGCGAGGGCACGGACGCGTTCGTAAAATGGCGAACTGCGGCGATAGGCCATGATCCATTTCACCGCCTGTGGGTGCTTTTGCACGGCATCGCTCGTAAGATAGCGGCGCGTGGCGGGGGATAGCGAGTAATCCGCGTTGCGACTCAAGTCGACACGCTGATAGTGATGAAAGGCGAGGTAATTCGCGCAAATGATCACGAACGCGATTAGCAGCGTTTGGAATGCGGAGAGCGAGCCAATGCGCCAGCGGTTGAGAGCGCGAGCGGGCTTGCGGGTGGCTTCGGATTCGTCGGACATTGGCAATCGTTCAGCTTTTCCAACGGCGGTGATCGACCACCTGGAAGGTGATGAAGAGCACGAAAACGGTGATGCTCAGGAAATAAACGGCCGGTCGGGTGTCAAGCAGGCCGCTGGCGAAATAGTGAAGGTGGCGCTGTGAGGAAATGTAATTGAAAAGCGCGGCGCCGGCGAAGGACTCACCCCAGATCGCAGTAATGAATCCCAGAAAGTACTGGATCACCAAAAGCCCGATCGTGATGAGCCCGGCGATGATTTGGCTCGAGGTAAGCGCGGAGGCAAGGCAGCCGACCGCGGTGAAGGCGGCTCCCATGAGTATCAGAATCGCAAAGGTGCCGGCCATCGCGCCGGGGCTCCATGCGGGCGGCAAATCGGTGAGCCAAACGAAGAGCTTGAATTGGATCAGCGCCGGCACCCAAAGGGTTGTGTAAAAAACCATCGCGGCCGCATATTTCGAAAGCACGACCTGCCAGGTTTTCACCGGCGCGGTGAGCAGCGTCTCGAGCGTGCCGGATCGCTCTTCTTCGGAGAAAAGCCGCATCGTGATGAGCGGAAAGATGAAGAGGAAATAAAACCAGAAGACCGGCGTGTGGAAGGTGACATAGACGAGGCTGTCCTTCACTGGTGTGTCGCGGAAACCCTTCATCGCCGAGGACAGCGACACGCCCTGCATGATCGTGACAAAGGCCAGTACCACCCAGCCGAAGGGGCTCAGAAAATAGCCTTTCAGTTCCTTGATGGTGAGGATGCGAAACAATCTCATTGCGCGTGCGACGCCTTGGTAGGTCATTCCCGGCCGGAGGCAAAGGGAAAAGGCTTTTTCAGTGGCAAACCTGCAGGCCCGCGGACTCAAGTGCCAGTCGCGTCGCCTTCAGAATTTCCAGCGCCGAATCGCTGTCGCCGTGAACGCAAAGGGTGCTAATTTCGATCGGTACTGCGGTTCCGCCCTTGCGGAGTCCCCGAGCGCGCGCCAACCCATGACCGAATCAACGCTCGCTTGGATCAATCATCAAGCCCGACCGCTAGCTGGCACAAGGTGCGGGCTTGCGGTTTCAGCGACATCGTGCTGTTTTCCCTGCGTGCCGGGGATCACCAACATCTCGACCTATTGCTTTGCCGAGCTCGGCGGACTCAAGGACTTGAGGGAAGAACTTCAAACCAGCTGCAAGGCATGGAATTTGAAAGGCACGATTTTGCTCAGCACCGAGGGTATCAACCTTTTCGTCGCCGGTGATGAGGAAATGGTCGATCGCTTGCTCGCACGATTGCGCGCGATTCCCGGTTTGGAAAAACTCACGCCCAAGGTGAGCCATAGCGATCATCAGCCCTTCAACCGCATGCTGGTGAGGATCAAGAAAGAGATCATTTCCTTCGGCGTCGAAGGCGTGCGCCCGGGCAGCTACACAT
>CAIVXP010000357.1 GCA_903909905.1 Akkermansiaceae bacterium | reverse complement strand
GATCGAGCGTTTCACCGGCCCGCAAATCCGCCGCTTTTTCAAATCCGACCCGGCCGCCTATTCGCGCACCCATCATATTCATTTGGTCAGCTCCTTTCTCGCATCGATCCTCGCCGGCCGCGCGGCCCCAATCGATTTCGGCGATGGCGCGGGCATGAATCTGATGAATCTGGCCCAGCTCTCGTGGGATCACGATCTCATGCAAGCCACCGCGCCCGATCTTGCAAAAAAACTCCCCACGCTTTCCTCCGCCACCCGCGCGTTTTCGCCCATCTCCTCCTACTTCGTCGCGAAATACCGATTTGCGCCCGACTGCCGCATCGCGCCATTCACCGGCGACAATCCCGCCTCGCTCATCGGCATGGGCGCCGGCAAACCCGGCCTCGTGGTGATCTCCCTCGGCACCAGCGACACCTTTTTCGCCGCCATGCCCGAGGCCAAAACCGACCCCAAGGGCTTCGGCCATGTCTTTGGAAATCCCGCCGGCGGCTTCATGTCGCTGATCTGTTTCCGCAACGGATCGTTGGCCCGCGAAAAACTCCGCGATCAATACCAGCTCGATTGGTCCGACTTCGAACAAGCTGCACTCACAAACACCCGCGAGCAGGCAGGCCTCAACCTCATGCTGCCCTTCTTCTCGCCGGAAATCACTCCGCGCCACGATTTCAACGCACACGTGCTGCAAGGCTCGCCCGAATTCGAATCTGGCACCCAACCCGCGCTCCAAGTGCGCGCCCTGCTCGAAGGACAATTCCTCAACATGCGCCTGCACTCGCAGTGGATGGCGGTGAACGCCGATCGCATTCGCCTCACCGGCGGTGCTTCGACCAACAACGGCATCGCGCAAATTGTCGCCGATGTCTTCCAGGCCCCCGTCGAACGCCTCGCCATCCCGAACTCTGCCGCTCTCGGTGCCGCGCTCATCGCAGCCGCAGCTGGCGGTCACGACCTGCAAACCCTGCAACAAACATTCTGCCTAGCCAGCAGCAAATCCGAAACCAAACCCAACCCCACCCTCACACCCGTCTACCAAAACGCGCTCGAAAGATTTGAAAGTCTGCTCACGCGTGAGCTCGATCGTTGAACGTGGATTGCAGATGCATAAGCCACCTCTTCTCTGGCCTCTTGATTCTTCAAGTCTTGAATCTGAACTCTTGAATCTCCCCGCTCCCGGCCCTAGCCTTCCGCCGCCATGAGCCTTGCCCAGTACGCCAACCGCTTTGTTTGCGATCTCGTTGCCTACGAACCGGGAAAACCGATCGACGAAACCGCACGCGAGCTCGGGCTCGAACCATCACAAATCGTCAAGGTCGCCTCCAACGAAAATCCGCTAGGGCCATCGCCACTTGCGGTCACCGCGATGCAAAAAGCTCTCGCCGATTCGCACATTTACCCCGACGGCGGCGGCTATCAGTTGCGCAATGCCGTGGCCGAATCCCTCGGCCTCACGCGTGACCATGTGGTCCTTGGCAACGGCTCGAACGAAATCATCGAGCTGCTCTGCCACACCTTTCTCAACCGCGATGCCGAACTCATCGCCGCCAAGCACGCCTTCGTGGTCTACAAACTCATGGCCACGCTCTTCGGCGCGAAATACATCGAAGTGCCCGATCCAGGCTTCATCCACGACCTCGACGCGATGGCCGCCGCGATCACACCCGACACCCGTTTGGTTTTCATCGCCAACCCCAACAACCCGACCGGCACCATGGTCGGACAAGAAGCAATCGACCGCTTCATGGATCAACTTCCCGAGCATGTCATCGCGGTCTTCGACGAAGCCTACTTCGAATTTCCCGATTCCCCGCCCGACACGCTAAAGTATATTCGCGAAGGCCGAAACGCCTGCATTTTAAGGACCTTTTCAAAAATCCACGGACTTGCCGCACTGCGTGTCGGCTATGGCATCGCGCCTCCCCACCTTGCCGGACTCCTGCAAAAAGCTCGTCAACCTTTCAATGTCAACGCCATCGCCCAAGCCGGTGCCGTCGCCGCACTCGCCGATCATACCCACATCGCCCAAACCAAAAAAGTGAATGCCGAGGGCATGGCATTTTACGAAAAGGCCTTCGCCGAGCGCTCGCTGGAATTCGTTCCGAGCCATGCGAATTTCCTGTTGGTCAAAACAGGCGACGGCGACCGCATCTTCCGCGACATGCTCAAGCATGGCGTGATTGTGCGTGCCATGAGCAGCTACAAACTGCCAGACTGGATCCGCATCTCGATCGGCACAATGCAACAAAACCGCCGCTGCCTCGAAGAGCTCGACGCCGTCCTCGCGTCGTGAGGCATCGTAAGACCTCGACCGCAAGCCTGCGGATTCAAGCCTCCTTATTCTACTATTTCCCAGACAAATAGTAAGTAAACCCCATGAAATCAGGGTTTCAGAAGGTTTCTTGGGGTGTTTGGGCGGCAGGCAGACTCACAAAATGCTCGCGTCTTACTATTTAATTTGACCGGTCTGACCAGTCGATTTATGTTCACACCCAAAGTATGAAGACAATCGCCGCCTATGAGGCCAAGTCGAAATTTTCCGAGATCCTGCGCGACGCCGCGGCGGGAGAAACTTTTGTCATCACGCGCAATGGCCAGCGCATGGCCGAGTTGCGTCCGTGCTCACCAGCCACCAAGCAGCGCAAGCGGGGAATGATGAAAAAGGCGTTTGGACCGGTTCCGGCGGACTTCAATGAACCTCTTGCCGACTTCGCGGAGTACCAATGAGAATGCTGTTGGACACCTGTGCCCTGCTTTGGTTTTTGCGCAATGACGCGGAGCTCTCCGAGAGCGCGGCCGTGGCCATAGAAGATCCAACCAACGAAGTGTTCGTAAGCATCGTCAGCATCTGGGAAATCGCAATCAAGGCAGGACTGGGCAAGATACAGGTCCCGAATGATTTTGAAACTGGCTTGGAGCAGAAACTGACGCAGGATGGTTTCACGCTTCTTAATGTGAATTATCGCCATGCGGCCGCTGTGTTCACCTTGCCGCGCGTTCATGCCGATCCATTCGACCGACTGCTGATCAGCCAATGCCGCGCGGAGAAACTGGTTGCGGTCACCAACGATTCCCATTGGTCGGCAGCGCCATACAGGCTGCGGGTGCTGTGGTGATTGCAGATGGCAACCCATGTGCCGCCGGGGGGACTCGAACCCCCACGAGGGTTGCCCCTCAACGGATTTTAAGTCCGTGGCGTCTACCATTCCGCCACGGCGGCATTCATGCGTGCCGCAGAGTAAATGCCATGCCCACGCCCGCCGTCCAGCCTCGCTTTTTATCATCAGCGATCCGCTGCAGGCATGACGAACAAATGCATGGTCATTTCGTTTCGCCTTGAAAAATATCCCATCCCCATCAAATCTTCCGGCGACCCATCATTCCCGGAGGGGTGGTAGAGTGGTCGATTGCGCCGGTCTTGAAAACCGGAGGGCCGCAAGGTCCCGTGGGTTCGAATCCCACCCCCTCCGCCATCTAAAACCCTTATTTTTAAAGGGTTAGAGCGAAAATAGCTCCTTTTCCACTTCCTGCCCAAAGTGCGCCAAAATG
>CAIVXP010000356.1 GCA_903909905.1 Akkermansiaceae bacterium | reverse complement strand
CTCGACCTGATCCGCATCGGCCATGCCCTGCGAGCGGTACTTTTGCAAATGCTCCAAGGTCCCCTCGCTCGTGCTGAAGCTGTTCATCAGCAACAAACGCACCGGCGCGCCCGCCGATTCGCGCAGCGACAGTACCTGCTGCACCATCAGATCGAGAAAGTTCGTGCCCCCGCGCACCTCGAGCAAACTCTTCGGACCCTGCAATCCCATGCTCGTGCCAAGACCGCCGTTGAGCTTGATCACCACCGCCTGCGCCAACAATGCCGCGTCAGCCGCCGCATCGCCGATCGCATCCAAGGACTTCACGCCACTCGCGGGTTCGATGCCCGACTCATCGATCATGCCGGTTTCGTTCGCGAGCAAGGCATTATAATTTCGCCGAAAGGCGCGGATCGCCGCATCACCCATGCCCGCTGCCGTCATCTTGTTTTCGAATGGTTTGAAGTCTGCCATAAGTTTCAAGTTTTGCTGCGCGCACTGTGTCGTGATCATGCATTCGGGTCACGCCAAAAACCGCTGCCGCGGCAGGTGCAAATTTGCAGCCATGCAATCCAAACTCGACACTCGCCAGCCCGCCGGCAAAATGCCTCGCATGAATTCGCCTGATACCTTCGCGCCCCGTGGCACCAAATCAGATGTCGAGGAAGGCACCGGTTTTTCACCAAAATTTGACACCGAAGGCCTCATCCCCGCACTCGCCATGGACGCCTCGACCCGCGAGCCGCTCATGCTCGCCTACATGAATGCCGAGTCGCTGCGCCGCACCCTCGAGCTCGGCGAAGCGGTCTACTGGTCGCGCTCGCGCCAAGAGTTCTGGCACAAGGGCGCCACCTCGGGCCACACTCAGAAGATCATCGAAATTCGTACCGATTGCGACCAGGACGCCCTCATCCTCATGGTCGATCAAGCCGGCGCCGGCGCCTGCCACACCGGCCGCGAATCATGCTTTTACCGGAAAATCCAGATTTCTCAGGAGGCCGGATCAGCGAAACTCACATGGATCGAAGAGGGAAAATCCTTCGATCCGGCCGCAGTCTACGGCAAACCCTGAAATTCGCTCATTTTCACGGTTGCAATTGCACTGCGGATTCGCTAGCTATCCGCCCCCGCGCACGAAGACCCACCGCCCGAACGCCATCAAACACGAATTTCCCGCCAAGGAGAACCACATGGACATCATCAGCAAAATCGAAAAGGAACAATTGAAACAGGATGTCGCCGCATTCGGTGTCGGCGATACCGTAAAGGTCCACTGCCGGGTCGTCGAAGGCGGCAAGGAGCGCATCCAGATCTTCGAAGGTCTCGTCATCGCCCGCAAAGGCGCCAGTGTGAACGCCTCATTCACAGTCCGTAAAATCTCCTACGGCGAAGGTGTTGAGCGTGTGTTCCCGCTTCACACCCCCCGCATTGCCAAGATCGAGGTCCTTAACAAGGGCAAGGTCCGCCGCGCCAAGCTGCACTACCTCCGCGGTCGCGTTGGCAAGCGCGCCCTGCTCGTCAAGAGCGCGGGCTGATCCGCCAAGCACCATCATTTTCATCAAAACCCCGACCCTTACCGGTTGGGGTTTTTTTGTGCAGGACCCCAGCGGCCGCAAAATTCCCGCTTCACATCGCCCGATCCGCATCCATCTTCATGCCGTGATTCGAATGCTTTCGCGCCTCATTATGCCGCTGATTGTTTTCAGCTGCCTTCATGCAAATGAGGCAGCATCGCCAACTTCGGAGGAGCCTGCGGATAAACCCACAGCCAAACCAACGGTCGAGAAAATCGACGACCGGCGCTACCGCATTGGCAAAATCGAATTCGACTCAAGCACCCGCGAAATCCGTATTCCCGCCACGGTGAACATGACCACGGGTCTCATCGAGTTTCTCATCGTTCACAAAAACGGAAAAATCCACGAAGCACTTTTTACAACCGATGTCACGCCCAGCGACATCAACCTCGCCATCACGCTCCTGCGCTACAAGCCCTCACCCGAGCTCTACGCATTGCCAAACGAAACTGGCGGGCTTTCGGGCAATTTCCCTGAAGTGCCCGAGCACATTCGCGCCGACGCACGTGTCAGCATCGATGTCGAATGGACCAAGGACGGCAAACCACAACGCATCGCCGCCAACGAATGGATCCAACATGCGACAACTTCAGCCGCCATGCCGACAAGCCACTGGGTCTACGGCGGATCCCAAATCGAAGAAGGTCGCTTTGCCGCGGATGTGGTCGGCGACATTGCCGCCATTTTCCTCTCGCACGCGGCCATGATCAATTACCCAGGAACCGACAACGGCGACGATACGGTCTGGCTCGCATTTGAAAATCGCGTACCACCCGAAGGAACAAATCTCACCCTCATCATCGCTCCCTACCCGAAACCTCAATCCACCGAACAACCATGAAGTTCTCCATTTTTCTCCTGCTCGCCGCGACACTCGTTCCGGTAAACGCAGAAAACGTCCGCTACGAATCCCTGCGCCAAGAGGTCAGCCAGTCGATCGCCCGCGGCAACGCATGGCTCAAGGCAAAACAAAATGCTGATGGCTATTGGGACGAGCCCGCCCTCCCGGCATTCACCGCCCTCGCGCTCAACGCCGCCGTGCGCGACCCGAATCTCGACAAGAAAGCCAAGCTCCCCGATCACATCGAAAAAGGCTTCACCTGGCTGCTCGCCCAACAAAAGGAAGACGGCGGCATCTACAATCGCGGACTCTCGGTTTACAACACTGCCACCGCCGTCACAGCACTCACCGCCGCCAACCGCAGCGACTTCGAGCCGGCGATCGTGAAGGGCCGCAAGCACCTCATCGACAACCAATGGGACATCGGCAAAAAAAAGGAAACCGACAATCCGAATGATGGCGGTGTCGGCTACGGATCAAACAAGGAACACAGCGACCTTTCCAACACCTACCTCGCCGTCGAGGCACTCGCGCTCTCGAAAAAAATCATCGAGGACGGCAAGCACGGCGATCAACCCGACCTCGATTGGGATGCCGCCGCAAAGTTTGTTTCACGCTGCCAAAACCTCGAGGAAACCAACGATCAGGAATGGGCCTCGAACGATCCGAAAAACAAGGGCGGCTTCGCTTACTCACCCTTCGAGTCGAAGGCCGGCGATGAGAAAAACCCCGAAGGCCGCACCGCCCTGCGCTCCTATGGCTCGATGTCCTATGCCGGACTCCTCTCGTTCATCTATGCAAAACTCAGCGCCGAGGATCCACGCGTGGTCGCCGTGAAGGAATGGCTCGGCAAAAATTATACGGTCGAGGAAAACCCCGGCATGGGTGCCCAAGGGCTTTACTATTACTTCCAAACCATGGCCAAAGCCCTCACCGCCGCCAATGTCGATCAACTCCAGCTCGAGTCCGGCAAGAAGGCCGATTGGCGCACCGAACTCGCCAACAAACTCCTCTCGGCCCAACGCGAAGACGGATCTTGGGTCAATTCCAATGGCCGCTGGATGGAATCCAACCCCACCCTCGTGACCTCCTACACGGTCCTCGCCCTCGAACAGATCCTCGACTCGATCCCCTGACCCGATCATTCTCAACGGATTCGGATCATCATCGATGCGAATCCCGCTTGCCCAAAGCCCCGATCACAGGCATGGAGGACCTGTGACCCGTGACCTGACAAGCGACCCTGCGTGGACCGAGGATGACCTCGGGCGTCCACTGCCAGATTCGTCGCACGCGTGTTCGGTCTGCCTGCCGACATGGGACTCGATCGTCGGCTACGAGGAAGGCCGTGAAAAAATCCTCAAGCGCATGCGCACGGGGTACCCGCGTTTTTTCAAACACCTCACCGTCGAGCGGCTCTTCGACAACGCGCGGGCGGAAATCGCCAACGACCTGGAACAGGTCGCAATTTTCCCGACCAAGTACTCCGTCCAACGCGCCCACCGCTGGGTCGAGCAACGCAGCGGCACCGCCCTGCGCATCACCAGCTACCACGGGCTACAAGCACTGGTGTTTCCGGAAAAAGCCAAAGCCGATGTCGACGCCTACTGGCGCTTCTCCGGCGAAGTGATCAGCAGCCGCCAGGCCCAGGATTTTCTCGATGGCAAACTTCGCGAGGGATCAAAATCCCACCTCATCGCCAGAGCCCTCGCACCGGTCTACGGATCCGCGCCCGACCACAATTTCGTTTTCTCCAGCGGCATGGCCGCCATCACCGCCGTCCTGCGCTCACTGCCTGGCCTCGCCCAAGGCAAAAAAACCCTGCAAATCGAGTTCCCCTATGTCGATGGACTCAAGGTCCAGGAGCACTTCGGCAATGGCGCGGTCTACCTCAACGAAGCCGAAGGCGAACCCTTCGACGAAGCACTCAAACGCATCAGCCGTGGCGAATTTGCCGGCGTCTTCACCGAGGCCCCAAGCAACCCTCTCCTGCGCACCGCCGACCTGAAAAAAATCTCCGAAGCCTGCGTCATGGGAGCCACACCGTTGATCGTCGACGACTCGGCCTGCGGCCCCTCGAATGTCGATGCGCTCCCCTACGCCGATGTCGTGACCGGCAGCCTCACGAAATGGATCTCCGGCGAAGGCGATGTCATGGCCGGCATGGCGACCGTCGCAAAACAATCGTCCTTCGCTGCAATTTTCACCTCACATCTCACCACCGAATCCGAATCGGT
>CAIVXP010000355.1 GCA_903909905.1 Akkermansiaceae bacterium | reverse complement strand
TTTGGCATAACGCGCGGAGTCGAGATCGCTGCCGGCGATTTCTCCAAGCGTCTCGCGCACATTCGGAAGGTAGTCTTCAGGCAGATAGCGCGAATCGGTACGCGGATAGGTGATGACCTTGTGCTTTTCGTAAAGCGCCTGCGCGATGCTCAGCGTGCCTTTGGCGGAGAAGCCCGCCTCGCGTTGCAAGGTGGTGAGGTCGTAGAGCTGCGGCGCAATCTGCGACTGCGATTTTTTCTCCTCATTGATGCTGCCGGTCTTGCCTTCACAACGCGACTTGATCGCTTCGGCAATTGCCTGATCCCAAATCCGCTCGGGTTTCCCGTGCGGGTTGGCGTCGGATTTTTTCCACTTCTCGTCGATCCATTTGCCGAGGTATTCGCCGGCCTTCACGCCGAAGGTCGCGTGCACTTCGAAGTAGGGGCTCGACTTGAACGCTTGGATCTCGGCCTCGCGGGCGGCGAGGATCGCGAGCGTCGGAGTTTGCACGCGTCCGGCGGCGGTGATGTTGAATCCACCATGGCGCGAGTTGAAACAGGTCAGCGCGCGGGTCGCGTTGAGGCCGACGAGCCAGTCGGATTCCGAGCGGCACTTCGCGGCATCGGCGAGCGCCACCATTTGCTTTTCATCGCGCAGCTTGTCCCATGCCTCGGCGATCGCGTTCTGCGTCATCGACTGCATCCACAAGCGCTTCACGGGTTTTTGAATGCCACCGTATTCGACGATGTAGCGGAAGATCAGCTCACCCTCGCGGCCGGCGTCGCAGGCGTTGACCAAGAGGTCGATGTCCTTGCGCTTGGCGAGCTTGAGCACCTGCTTGAGGCGCGCCTCGGTATCGGGCTTGGCTGCGAGCTCGAAATTTTTTGGGATCGCCGGTAGCACGCCGAAATTCCACGGCAGGTTTTTACCATTCGGCCCGGTGGGCATCTTGAGCTCGACCAGGTGGCCGACGGCGGAGGTGATGACGGCTTTGTCATTCTCGAAGTAGGCATCGCGGGCGGCGCCATGCTTTTCAAATTTGCCGAGCGGCTTGGCGAGCGCGCGGCTGAGGTCGGTCATGACGCTGGGTTTTTCGGCGATGATGAGTATTTTTCCCATGGCGATTGCAAGCGGTGATGCGAATGTGGCTTGAGGGACTAGTGCCAACCCTGCCGGTTTTGCAAGCGGTTTGGTGAAATATGCCCCACTTGCGGGTCAAATTTTTTTCCCAAGGCGCGCCTGCGCGCGTACGCACGCGAGGCTCAGCCCAGTCCGAGGACCCGCCGCCTCACCGCTTCGAGCGCCGCCTGACTGACGGCGAGCTTGAAGTCGTGGCGGTTGCGCGGGTGGTAGACTTTGAACGCGATCGCATCGTGATTTGACGATGCGAGACCGATCCATGCCGTGCCCACGGGTTTTTCCGGCGTGCCGCCATCGGGTCCGGCGATGCCGGTGACCGCGACGGCAATATCGGCGCCGGATGCTTGCAGTGCGCCCAGGGCCATTTGCTTGGCGACCACCTCGCTCACCGCGCCGTGGGCCGCAAGGTCGTCTGGTGAAACATTCAGTAAGGAGGACTTCGCGCCATTCGCGTAAGTCACAAAACCATGACCAAACACCGCGCTGGCGCCGGGCACATTGGTGATGCGGTTGGCGATCAGTCCGCCGGTGCAACTCTCGGCGGTTGCCAGCGTCAGCCCGCGTTCCTTCAACGCGCGCACCACGGTGGCCTCGAGCGATGAGCCATCGTCGCTGATCAGAAACGAACCAAACTTTTCCAAGGCGATGGCGCTGCCGCTCGCGAGCGCCTCGGGTGGGCCGATCAGGCGCAGGTCGACCTCACCGATGTGCGCGCAGTAGCCAAACTCAAGGTTGGAAATGCTCGCCAGCTGCGCGTCGATGCCTTGGTGGAAATCGCTTTCGCCGATGCCGGTGAATTTCAACTCGCAGCTGCCGTAAGCTTCATCGATCGCCGCCATCGCTTTGAGTCG
>CAIVXP010000354.1 GCA_903909905.1 Akkermansiaceae bacterium | reverse complement strand
TGCCTTGGGCCTCGGGCCCGGACTGCCGCCAAACTTTAAGTGTCAGGTTCATAAAAAAATTTCTGGTGATGCTTCGGTTCACAGCCAGCGAAATGAATGCCGGACCACGCCAAAAATCTAACGATCCATTGCCCCGGGGCTAGGACAAAATTTCCATTTCTAGGGGTAATTTTTTCCAACTTTCCCCCTCCCCAGCTTCACCGCATTTTCAAACGATCGGCCCCGCGCCTATTCATCTCCGGATACCGCCGCGCAACAAATCCAAGGCCTCACCAGTTTCCATGACGCATTCGCGCTAGGCCCACCCAAAGGACTGATTTGGAATGCCTCGGGACAAAAAATCGCCAAGTCTCCAGCCTCAAAAACGGTTGCCACTTGACGCGGAGGCCATGGGATTGTTGCTTCCGCCATGTTCCGCGAGGTCCTGAAGTCCAAATTGCATCGAGCCATGATCACTGGTTCCGATGTCGAATACGAAGGCAGCATCGAGATCCCCACCGACCTGATGGAAGCCGCAGACCTGTGGGCTGGCGAAAAAGTCTTGGTCGCTTCCATCACCACCGGAGCTCGACTTGAGACCTACGTTTTGGCAGGAAAGCCAGGCACTGGTCATATCATGATCAATGGCGGTGCCGCCCATCTCATCAAAGCGGGTGAGCGAGTGGCCATCATGGCCTTCGCACTTTCCGAAAGTCCGGTCACGTCGACCAACCTGCTTTTGGATGAGAAAAACAACATCGTCCGCGTGAGCCGGTAAGCTGGGCTTAGATATTTGAGATTTGATATTGGAGATTAGCGCATAAGCGCCTCTTCATGTTATCTTATTTCAGCCTTTCAGTTTTTTTCAGTTTTTCAGCTTTTACCAAGTCCTCCCCCCTCACTCAACCGTCACGCTCTTGGCGAGGTTGCGAGGTTGGTCGATCTCGCATCCGCGAAGTCGGGCAACATGGTAGGAGAATAGCTGCAATGCCACCACAGCGGGGATCGTCGCCACCAATGGATGGCAAGGTGGGACCTCGATGTAATCATCCATGCACTCGGCAGCTTCGTGATCACCTTCGGTGATGATGCCAAGGATCCTCGCCCCGCGTGCGCGGCATTCCTCGATGTTGCCAAGAACCTTGTCCTTGCCGGGAATGTCGCAAGCCAAGGCCACGACCGGTGTGCCTTCGACAAGCAATGCGATCGGGCCATGCTTCAATTCCGCCGCATGATAACCCTCGGCATGGATGTAGGAAATTTCCTTGAGCTTAAGAGCCCCCTCCAATGCCACCGGATACATTGGCCCGCGACCGATGAAGAAAGCATGTTCCTCATTCACATATGCGGCCGCAATTTTCGCGATCCGCTCGTCTTGCTCGATCACCTTCGCGACCAATGTGGGAATTGCTTCAATATCACGCGCAAGTTTGAGCCCTTCATCGCGCGAAAAGCGACGGCCACGTCCGATCTTGAGCGCCATCATCAACAGCACGGCGACCTGACAGGTGAAGGCTTTGGTCGATGCTACCGAAATTTCGGGACCCGCGTGCAAATAAACTCCTCTGCCAGTTTCTCGCGCGATGGTGGATCCCACGACATTGCACAAACTCATCACAAAAGCACCCTTCTGTTTGGCCTCACGCACGGCCGCCAAGGTGTCCGCCGTTTCACCCGACTGGGAAATGGCCACCACCAAATCACGGCTGCCGACGATCGGATTGCGATATCGGAACTCCGCAGCCTGCTGGACCTCGGCATTAACATCGGCCAAGTCCTCAAACGCGTATTCACCAACCAGACCCGCATGCAGCGAAGTGCCACAACCGACAATCACCACGCGATTCAGATCCGCCAGCTCGCGGGCCGAGGTGCCCATGCCCGCCAGCACCGAAGTGCCAAGGTTCAGATCGAGTCGCCCACGGATCGCATTACCAAGCGAATCCGGCTGCTCATGGATTTCCTTGAGCATGAAATGATCATACCCACCCTTTTCCGCGGCTGATGCATCCATACCAAGTTCGGCAATTTCACGCGTGACAGGCACATTGTTGAGATCGCGGATATCGACCGATTCCGCAGTGACGATGGCGATGTCATTGTCATCGAGATAAATCACGCGTTGGGTATGCGCGACGATGGCCGAAGCATCCGAAGCGATGATCGTTTCACCATCGCCTACACCGATCACGATCGGACTGCCGCGGCGCGCGGTAATGATGCGACCTGGCTCACGGGCCGAGAGCACCGCAATACCAAAGGTCCCCTCAACCTGATGCAAGGCATCGCAAACAGCTTGGAAAAGATCGCCCTTGTTGCATTCGCCGATCAAATGGGCAAGAACCTCGGTATCCGTCTCGGAAAGAAAATGATGCCCCTTGCTTTCGAGCCTCGAACGCAATGCGCGGTAATTTTCAATGATGCCATTGTGCACCAGAGCAATGTCGCCGCTTTGGTCGAGGTGCGGGTGGGCATTGACTTCGGTCGGTGGCCCGTGGGTCGCCCAACGGGTGTGGGCAATGCCAGTGTTGGCACGCGAAAACCTTTCCTCCGGCCATTCGGCACGCGCGCGATCCTTCAAAGCCGCCACCTTGCCCGGAGCCTTGGCCACCGCCAACTGATCGCCATCCATCACGGCAAGACCCGCCGAATCATATCCGCGGTATTCGAGGCGACGCAGCCCGTTGATCAGCACCTTCGGCGCTTGCGCTTTTCCAATGTATCCGACAATTCCGCACATGATGTTAAGTGATTCCGATGGTTGTTGGTTTTAATGAGATGGTTACAGGAGAATATCGCGCTGAACAATTCCGCCCGGGGGCGTTGTCGTTTTTGGCCACATTTTTCGGCCCGGGTAAATCGAAGTGTTGATGCCAGTATGAACGCCGTCGCCGATGATCGCGCCAAATTTGCGCCGACCAGTGTCGACAAGGTCGTCATTGACCAAAGAGCGATGGTTTGAGCCGTCGTGACGCAAATTGGAAGTGGTGGTACCGGCGCCGAAGTTGACTCCCTCGCCAAGCACCGAATCACCAACATACGACAAATGCCCGATGCTGCTGCGATGAAGCACGATGGTGTTCTTGATCTCAACCGACTGGCCGATGTGACAGCCATCGCCGATGCTGGTGTTGCCGCGGATGTAGCAGTTCGGGCCAATCTTGCAGTTGCGGCCGATGACGACATTTCCCTCAATGAAAACCCCTGGCAAAATTCGCGAGCCCTCGCCAACATGGATCAAGCCCTCGACCACCGCAAGAGGATGAACCTCGCCATGGATGATGCTTTCTCGCAGCGAACCGACCCAAGCTTCGTTGGCGCGGAGGAAATCCCATGGGTAGCGGATGAGAAACGATTCGCGCGCAAGAATTGCTTCGCCCGCACCATCAAGGCGCCATGCAATTTTATCGCCGGCCGTATCGAGCAGGCTGCCGCATTGGCCGGACTTGAGCATGGCCACCTCGCCAGCAGCCAACCACGCGTGCGGATGACCCCCCAAGGCCGCATCGCCAATCAATCCCGCCTGATGATCCGCAAGCGCAATGTTACCGATCGCAAACTCCGCAATGCGGCGCGTCAGGGTCAGTGGATGGCAATCGCTTGAATCAGAGTCCATGCCTTTGTTTCTAGCCGATTTCCTCACGGATGACCGATGAAAACTTATCCACCCATGCGCGGCATTCGCCCGCATCCTTGTGTTCGACAAGCACCCGGATTTTGTTCTCGGTGCCTGAATAGCGGATCAGGTGACGACCATGATCGCCGAACTCGGTTGTAGCGCGAACCATCAATTCGTTGAGCTTCGCCAGTGTGCCGATCGGCGGCTTGGAGGCCACCGCCATGTTGAGAAGTTGTGACGGATATTCCTCAATCACCGCAGCCAACTGCGCGAGAGTCGCATTGCGCTCAAGCATCATGCGCAGCACTTGCAGCGCACTCAGGATACCATCACCGG
>CAIVXP010000353.1 GCA_903909905.1 Akkermansiaceae bacterium | reverse complement strand
CCGATCTTTTATGTGGAGGGCAAACTGCATCCCTCGCTGCGGGTGCCAATGCGCGAAATTTCGCTCTCAGCTACCAAGTCGTTCAATGGTCGTGAGGAACCGAATGAACCCGTACGCGTCTACGATTGCTCCGGTCCATGGGGCGACCCCTCATTCAACGGCACGGTCGAGCAAGGCCTTCCCGCGCTGCGCCGCGAATGGATTTTGCAACGCGACGATGTCGAAAGCTACGAAGGCCGGCCCGTCAAACCACAGGACAATGGCTACCTTACGGAAAAGCACGCCGAGTACGCCTCACAGTCGGAGCGCTCAAATCGCTTGCTTGAATTCCCCGGCCTCACCAGCGAACGCCGCCAGCCACTACGCGCCAAAAACGGCAAGCCCGTCACGCAACTTCACTACGCCAAAGCTGGCATCATCACGCCGGAAATGGAATTTATCGCGATCCGCGAAAACATGCGGCGCACAAAACTTGCGGACCTCAAGGACGACATCGTCCGCAATCATCCCGACAAGCAGCACAGTGGTTCATCACAACTTTCCGACAGTCCTTACACCCCATCAATTTTCTCACGTTTCCCGCAGCGCATCCCGGATGAAATCACCCCCGAGTTCGTCCGCAGCGAAGTTGCCGCCGGTCGTGCGATCATTCCGGTGAATGTCAATCACCCCGAATGCGAACCGATGATCATCGGGCGCAATTTCCTGGTGAAGATCAATGCCAACATCGGCAACAGCGCCGTGGCGTCGAGCATCGAGGAAGAAGTCGAAAAAATGCGTTGGGCCACGAAATGGGGCGCCGACACGGTGATGGATCTCTCAACCGGCAAAAACATCCACGCCACACGCGAATGGATTCTGCGCAACTCGCCTGTCCCGATCGGCACCGTGCCGATTTACCAGGCACTTGAAAAAGTGAATGGCAAGGCCGAGGACCTCACATGGGAACTGTATCGCGACACTCTCATCGAGCAGGCCGAGCAAGGCGTCGATTATTTCACCATCCACGCAGGCGTGCTGCTGCGTTTTGTGCCGCTCACCGCGAGCCGCATGACCGGCATCGTTTCGCGCGGCGGATCCATCATGGCAAAATGGTGCCTTGCCCATCACAAGGAAAATTTCCTGTACACGCATTGGGATGAAATTTGCGACATCTGCGCAGCCTACGATGTATCGTTTTCGATCGGCGACGGACTTCGTCCCGGATCGGTGGCCGATGCCAATGACAAGGCGCAGTTCGGCGAGCTTGAAGTGCAAGGCGAGCTCACCAAACGCGCGTGGGCCAAAGGCTGCCAAGTCATGAACGAAGGTCCCGGCCATGTGCCGATGCACATGATCGAAGAGAACATGGCCAAGCAACTCGAGTGGTGCCACGAAGCTCCCTTCTACACGCTTGGACCACTCACCACCGACATCGCACCGGGCTACGATCACATCACCTCCGGCATCGGTGCCGCCATGATCGGATGGTACGGCTGCGCGATGCTTTGTTATGTGACTCCCAAGGAACACCTCGGCCTGCCAAACAAGGACGATGTGAAGGTCGGTGTCATCACCTACAAGCTCGCCGCCCACGCGGCCGACCTAGCGAAAGGTCATCCCGGCGCGCAGTACCGCGACAACGCACTCAGCAAAGCCCGCTTCGAGTTCCGCTGGGAAGACCAGTTCAACCTCGGCCTCGATCCGGACACCGCCCGGGCGTATCACGATGAAACCCTACCGCAAGATGGCGCCAAAACAGCGCATTT
>CAIVXP010000352.1 GCA_903909905.1 Akkermansiaceae bacterium | reverse complement strand
TTCGACAAAATGCTCAATGAAGCCCAAGTCGTCATCACCCCCGGCTCCGGCTTCGGCTCTGCTGGCGAAGGTTACTTCCGCATCTCCGCATTCAATTCGCGCGCGAATGTGGAAGAAGTATGCCGCCGCCTCAAATCGCTGGTTGCGTAGAGCGCAGAGTATCAGATTTTTTCCCAAACATTCCGCCAATTTCAATACTCGCGTTCGAGCATGTATGAGGCGATTTCTTCGAGGCGCTTGCCATTTTTGCCGAGCGGCTTGAGAGCTTCCATGGCGGCCTTGGTGAGCTTGGTGGCCTCCTTGCGCGAGGCGTTGAGACCGATGACTGAGGGATAGGTGGTTTTTTCGACAGCTTGGTCCTTACCAGCGGTTTTGCCAAGGACCTCGGTGCTTTGGGTGACATCGAGGATGTCGTCGATCACTTGAAACGCGAGGCCCAGGTGGTAGCCAAAATTCGTCAGCGCCGCGAGTTGGGTGGGGCTCGCGTTGGCGGTCATGGCGCCGAGGCGCAGCGAAGTCGTCAGCAAAGCGGCTGTCTTCGCTTCGTGGATGCGAACGAGTTCGCGCTTGCCGAGTTTTTTGGATTCGCCTTCGAGGTCCATCACTTGACCTCCGATGAGTTGCTTGCTGCCGCCGCAGCGTGCGAGCTCGGCGACATATTCGCGCGCGCCGTAGCGTTTCGTCGCGGGAGTTTGCGTGAGCACGATGAAGGCCTCGGTGAGCAATGCATCTCCGCAAAGCACGGCCATGCCTTCGCCATAGACTTTGTGGCAGGTTGGGCGGCCACGGCGTAGGTCGTCATCATCCATCGCTGGCAGGTCATCGTGGACGAGCGAGTAGGTATGCATCAACTCGACCGCGCAGGCGGGTGCGAGAGCTTTGGGAATTTTTCCACCGCAGGCCTCGGCGGCGGCGAGGCAAAGCACCGGTCGCAAGCGTTTGCCGCCGGCAAATACCGCGTAGCGCATGGCTTCGTGAATCGTTGCCGGGCGTTCCTTCGCCTTCGGCAGAAATTGATCCATCGCCGCATCGACTTTTGCCGCACGGGCCGCGAGGTAGGATTTGAGATTCATGATCGAAGTTGGCGGATCGTGGATGGTGGTGGTGATCTTCGATCGTGCGGGTACGCTTCGATTTCTCTCAAAGGATTTCCGCGATCTGCACGGCGTTGAGCGCGGCTCCTTTGCGGACTTGGTCGCCGACGACCCAGAGGTCGAGGGCATTGTCGCAGACGATGTTTTTGCGGATGCGGCCAACGAGACAATCGTCCTTGCCGGTTGTGTCGAGCGGCACGGGAAAGAGCTTGTTGGCAGGATCATCGACCACCTTGATGCCGGGCTTGCCGACGAAGGCGGCGCGTGCGGCTTGCACATCGACCGGGCGCTTGAAGCTCGCGGTGATCGAAACCGAGTGCGAGCGGTAGACCGGCACGCGCACGCAGGTGCAGGAAACTTTAAGCTCCGGCAGATCCATGATTTTTCGGCCTTCATGCAGCATCTTGAGTTCTTCTTTTGTGTAGCCGCTGTCGGTGAACGCATCGACCTGCGGGATCACATTGAAGGCGATCTGGCGCGGATAAACTTTTGGCGTAAATGGCTGGCCGCTGGTGATCGCTTTGACTTGTTCCTCGAGCTCTGCGATCCCCTGAGCGCCGGAGCCAGACACCGCTTGGTAGCTCGACGCGATGATCGACTCGAGCCCGAAAGCTTCGTGCAGCGGCGCGAGTGCCATCAGCGAAATGATCGTCGTGCAGTTCGGGTTGGCGATGATGTTGCGTGGGCGGTTTTTGGCAGCGGTGGGGTTGATCTCCGGAACCACGAGCGGAACATCCGGGTCCATGCGGAAGGCCGACGAGTTGTCGATCACCACCGCACCTGCGGCTGCGGCCGAGGGGCCAAACTCTTTGGAGATTCCACCGCCTGCGCTGAAGAGCGCGATGTCGACATCGTTGAATGATTCGTGGGTGAGTTCTTCGACGACAATTTCCTTGCCGCGGAAATTCATGTGTTTGCCCGCCGAGCGTGCCGATGCGAGAAGTTTGAGTCCGCCCAACGGGAAATTCCGCTGTTCGAGACACAGGAGCATTTCAACGCCGACGGCACCCGTCGCGCCCACGATTGCCACATGAGGAGGATTCATTGCTTTGGCCGGCGGATTGAGCCGGGCCGCGGAGCATAACAAGTCCGCCCCTCATGGCAAACGATTCGTGAGGCCTTGTGGCCGGATCACTTCTTGGCCGGCGCTTCCTTTTCGGTGGCCTCGGCCTTGCCGGGCTTCACCTCGATCGACGAAGCGGTCATCGTGTAGTAAACCGTGACCTTGTCGCCGACCTTCGGAGTGCCATGGGTTTTGGTCTGCGCGGTGCGGGCGATTTCCCACTTTTCCTTGTCCTTTTGGACGACGATTTTCGTGTCGGTCACTTCCACCACCGGGCCGGTGGCCTGATAGGTATTGCCGGCGAAGGCGGCGGATCCGATGGCGAACGAGGCGAGTGCGATGATGGTTTGTTTCATGATGGTATTGCTTTGTTGAGCCATAGCTAAAATAGCAGATTCCGGTGAGGGCGAAAGAAAATTCAGCGGTTCAATACTGCTGGATAAGGAGCGAGTAATTATCGGCATTGCGCACGCGTTTGGAGACATCGACCGGCATGTTTTTTTCGTTGATCACATAGTTGAGCCTTGGGGCCTGTTCGCCCCGGCTGTTGCGATAATGCGATTGTTCGATATAGCCGTAGTCACTCGTGGCTGCCGCATTGTGGCTGAGTTCGTGGGCAATCAAGCCCTTGGTCAGAAATCCGCCATTGATTTGCGAGCGGTTGAGGTGGATGACGGGGTCGCTGCCGCGGTTTGTGTATGCCGCCATGGAGAAATGGCCCGAGAAATTTGTCGGGGTTCCTGAAAAAAGGCGGATCGTATACTTTTGCTTGCTGATTCTTTCATCCATCATGCGGATGCGTTTAAGTACCGCCAGGCGACACGCATCGTTGTTGTCGCCAAAGATCGCCATCAGGTTGTGACGCGCCTCCGCATCATTTGCCTCAAGGCTCTGTCTTGCATGAGCCAGCGAGTTGAGCAAATTGCGCCAGACTTCAAGGGTTGTTTCCTCCTCCTGTTTGTTGGCGTCGAGGATCAGCGGGTAGATGCCTGTTGTTGCGTATGGCGGGTGGTTGTTATTCGAATTGCGGCAAGCGTATGAAACAAAGACCAGTGATGCCAATGACATGCGAACAAACGAGAGGAGTCGGATCATGTCGAAACATATTCCTGCCATTGGCCCGCCGAACCACAGATTGATGAAGGGTATTGCGGGTTATTCCCGTAATTGAAGGGATGGGCAAGATGTGCGGTTGGGCATCAACCCGGATGGGGCCGCACAAGTCCGTATGCCGCAACTCACGCGTGGTACTCTTGGATGCTTTGCACCGTGAGTTCCTTTTCCTTGAGCGAGCGGATCGCCTTCACCGAGGCTTCGGCGGCGGCGAGGTTGGTCGCGTGGGAAATTTTTTGCGCGATGGCGGTGGCGCG
>CAIVXP010000351.1 GCA_903909905.1 Akkermansiaceae bacterium | reverse complement strand
CGGCGCGCTCAAAGCCATGGGCATGAGCAACCTGCGCCTCAGCTTCATGCTGCTTTTGCAATCCGCCACGGTCGGTTCGATCGGCTTCGGCATCGGCCTGCTTTTCACCTCGTTTTTCGCCCGCTGGGCCATCACCAACCAGCAACCACCGTTCTACCTTTCGTGGCAAGTCCCAGTGGTTGCATTCGTCGTCATCCAAGGGATCTGCATGGTCTCCGCACTTCTCGGGATCATCCGCCTGAGCCTTTACGAACCCGCGATGGTATTCCGCGCATGAGTGAAACACCTTCCAACATCGTGGTCGATGTGCGCGCCGTGGAGAAACACTTCGGCGAGGGCAACAATCGCATTCATGTGCTCAAAAAGGTAAACCTCCAAGCCTACGCCGGAGAAATCATGATGCTCGTCGGCCCTTCGGGTTGCGGCAAAACAACCCTGCTCAGCGCCATCGCCGGCACCCTCCGCGTGGAAGCCGGCGAGGTAAATGTTTTCGGCAAACCACTCCACAGCATGCCGTCGGGCGCGCTCACCCGGTTTCGCGCCAGCAACATCGGATTCATTTTCCAACAGTTCAATCTCATCCCTACCCTCAACATCGCGGAGAACGTCAGTGTGCCACTCATGATCCAAGGTTCATCGAGTCGCAAGGCTCTCGACAAAGCTCGCGCCGCGCTGGAATCAGTCGGCCTCGGCCCGCGTTGGCGCGAACACCCAAACAAACTCTCCGGCGGCCAACAGCAACGCGTCGCCATCGCGCGCGCGCTCGTCCACGAACCCCCACTCGTGATCTGCGACGAACCCACCGCCGCCCTCGATGCCCAGAACGGCGAAATCGTGCTCGAACTTTTCCGCAATGTCGCACGCACTCCCAACCGCGCCGTGATCATCGTCACCCACGACAACCGCATCTTTTCCTACGCCGACCGCATCGCACGCATGGACGATGGCGAGATCGTCGATGTCAGCGCGCAAACATCCACACCCCACTTCCTGCACGAGCACGCTCACTAACCCTCCGCATCATGAGAATCCTTTCCAACATCTTCCGCATCGGATCGATCGCCGCCGCCATCTGGGGCGTCATCGCGATCCTCATGGTCGCCCGACTGCAGGCGCAAAAGCAAATGCCGGCCACCACCACCGCCCCCCACATGCAGCCACCCGCAAAACCTTTTACGCACTCGGTATCTGCCACCGGTATCCTCGAGGCACTCAGCGAAAATGTTTCCATCGGCGCACCCGAAGCAGGCATCGTCGCCAAGGTCGATGTGGAGGTGAATGATGAAGTAAAAACCGGCCAAACACTCTTCAGCCTCGACGACCGCAACCTGCAAGCGGAAGCACTCGCGACGAAATCCCGCATCAGCATCGCTACCGCCAATGTCGCGGTCGCCGAATCCCAACTCGCCAAAACCCGTTCCCAACTCACCCGCCTCGAAGCGGTCACCGACCCGCGCGCGATCAGCCTCGAGGACCTGCAAAACGGCCGCATCGATGTCGATGTCGCCAGCGCAAAATTGCAATCCGCCTGCGCCGAACTCAACGCCGCCGAGAGCGACCTCGCACGCAACCAGCTGCTCATCGATCGCCTGACCGTGAAGTCGCCGCGTGACGGCACGATCCTGCAAGTCAACATCCGCGCCGGCGAGTACGCGGCCACCAGCCCGAAGAACCCGCTCATGATCATCGGCGACACCGAGCGCCTCCAAGTCCGCGCCGATGTCGACGAACAAAATGCCAGCCGCATCGCCGCCGGCCAAATCGGCCGCGCCAGCCTCAAGGGCGAACCAAATGTGACATTCCCGCTCGAATTCGTGCGGGTGGAGCCCTATGTCATTCCCAAGATGTCGCTCACCGGAGCCTCCACCGAACGCGTCGATACCCGCGTGCTGCAAGTGATTTTCTCGATGAAAAAACCAACATCACCACCGGTCTATGTCGGCCAGCAAGTGGATGTCTTCATCGAAACACCGGAGATTTCACAGCCATGAAAAAATCCCTTACCGCTCTCCTGTTTCCGATCCTGATGTCCGGCTCGTGCACCGTCGGCCCTGATTTCAAAGTGCCGCTCTTCAATGCCGGCGAGAAATGGAAACAAAAACAGCCCGCCACGCCAACGTCGCCCACTGCCCTACCCGACACTTGGTGGCGGCTCTACAAGGACGACGAACTCAACCGCCTCGTCGACCTCGCCTTCAAGAACAACAACGATCTCGCTGCCGCCAAGGCACGCGTTGATACCGCTCGCGCATTGGCCGGCGTTGATCGTGCAAAAATTTTCCCAGAACTCAACCTCAACGCAGCCGCCAACCGCGCGCGCGCATCGGAAGACGCGATCAGCGAACAAATGCCCCCGGGCATCGTGATCAATCCCTACGCGTCGCGCTATCGCAGCACTTTCGATCTCTCATTCGATCCCGATCTCTGGGGCCGCAACAAACGCCAACTCGAATCATCGACCGCCCAAGCCGACGCACAGCAGTCGCTGCTCGACTCGCAACGCCTCGGCCTAGCCAGCGAAATCGCACGACAGTATTTCCTCCTGCGCTCACTCGATGATCAGGAAGCAATCCTCAACGAAACAATCAAGAGCCGTAGCGACGCGCTTTCAATCCAACAAAGCAGAGCCGATGCCGGGCTAGCCGACGGGCTCACTTCGAGCCGCGCACGCACCGAAGTCGAGCTTGCCCGCAACGACCTCACCGATGTCCAACGCCAACGCGGCTCGACCGAAAACGCGCTCGCTGTTCTTTGCGGCCACAGCCCCTCGTCATTTTCCATCGCACGCGACAACAAACTGCCACCGATCCCGTCGATCCATGCCGACTCTCCCGCTGAGGTACTCAACCGCCGACCCGATGTCCGCGCCGCCGAACAATCGCTGCGCAGCGCCAATGCCGCGATCGGCGTCGCCCAGGCAAACTTTTATCCCAACTTCACCATCAACGCATCGGCTGGTTTCGAGTCACTCGACGCCAACCGTTTCCTCGATTGGCAAAACCGCGTGCTCTCGATCGGCGCCGGCGTCGCCGCACCGGTGTTCAATGCCGGATCCAACCGCGCCAACTTCGATGCCGCGGTCAGCACCCGCGACGAAGCCCTCGCCAACTACCGCAACTCGCTCATCGTCGCGCTGCGCGAAGTCGAAGACTCGCTGCTCGATCTGAAAACGCTCGCCAACTCGCGCCAAGCACTCGAACAAGCGCTCGCCAGCGCCGAGGTCACCAAAAAACTCGCGCAAGAACGCTTCGACAAAGGCCTCACCAATTACCTCGAAGTGGTCGATGCCGACCGCACCGTCCTGCAAGCAAGACTCCTCCTAAGCCAAACCGATGCACGCCAGCGCATCACTTTCGCCGTGCTCGCCAAATCCCTCGGCGGCGGATGGTCCGGCAAATGATCGGTCACGAGCATGAAGCAACTGCGCAAGGAACTCCTCCTCTCGCTGCCCAGCCTTGCCTGGCTATCGCTCTTTGTCCTCGTTCCCGCAGCGCTCATTCTCATCATCGCCTTTCGCGCCACCGCACCATCCGGCGGCATCGCCGATGAATGGACACTCGGGCAATTCCGCATTCTTGCCGAGCCCCACATTCAAGTCCTGCTCTGGCGCACGCTGTGGATCAGCGCCGCCACTTCCGCGATCTGCCTCGCATTTGCGATTCCGGTCGCGTGGTTCATCGCCCGAGCTCGCGAATCCCTGCGCCCCACCCTGCTCCTGCTAGTGATTGTGCCGTTCTGGACGAATTTCCTGATCCGAGTTTTCGCATGGAACCAAATCCTCCACTCGGAAGGTGCCCTCGCCCGATTTCTCCGCGCGATCCACCTGCTCGAACCCAACCAACCGCTGCTCTTCAACTCCGGCGCCGTGATCCTCGTGAGCGTTTACACGTACCTGCCCTTCGCCATTCTGCCGCTCTACGCCGCCGCGGAGAAATTCGACTTCCGCTTGCTCGAAGCCGCGCGCGACCTCGGCGCCGGCGCACTGCGTTCGGTGTTCTCGATTTTCATTCCCGGCATCGCCACCGGCATCCGCACGGCACTCGTCATCGTCTTCATCCCCATGCTCGGATCCTATGTCGTGCCCGATCTCGTCGGCGGATCCAACGGACAAATGATCGGCAATAAAATTGCCCAAAGAAATTTCTCCGATCGCAACCTGCCCTCTGCCTCAGCACTCGCCGCGATCCTTTCAGTCGCCGTGCTCGCGCCGATGCTGATCCGCCGCCGCAACGCCAACCACTCAGCCTGATCGGAAATTTTTCCAACCGATGAAACCCAGCCGCCTGCCACAGATCACCACCATCCTCGTCATGGTGTTTTTCTACCTGCCCATCGGCGTGCTGATCCTCAACTCGTTCAATGCCTCACGCTTCGGCACGACATGGCAGGGCTTCAGTCTCAAATGGTACGAACGCCTGCTCGAACGCAACGACCTCTGGGACGCCCTCGGTAACTCGCTGCGCATAGCCTGCATCGCGAGCATCGTCTCAATGATCCTCGGCACGCTCGCCGCATTCGCCCTGCACAGGTATCAATCGAAAATCCAAGTCCTGCACCGCACACTGGTCACCATCCCGCTGGTGCTGCCCGAGATCCTCATGGGCATGGGCTTGCTGCTACTTTTCGTATCGATCAACCAATCGCTCGGCATGCTCACCGTGACCATTTCGCATGTCACTTTTTGCATCAGCTATGTCGCCCTCGTCGTGCAATCGCGACTCCAGGACTTCGACTT
>CAIVXP010000350.1 GCA_903909905.1 Akkermansiaceae bacterium | reverse complement strand
GAAATTCAACTTCAGGCTCGGGCTTGGTGATTTTCTCAAAATCGGATCGGCGGACGAAGTCCCGCAAGATCTCGTTTGGAAGGATGGCATGGACCAACCCGAGATCGGCGATCCTGCGGCATTGAAAGGCGGCGTCTTCCGACGCTTCATTCCAAGTTTCCCGCCAACGATCCGACCCTTTGGCGACAACTCGAACAACTCGTTTCGCGGCGACGCCTACGACTACATCGAACTGCCGATGGTCTCGCTGCACCCGGAGACGATGAAGGAGATCCCCGGCCTAGCAAAGGCATGGGCCGAGTCGCCCGACGGTCGCACGGTCTACTTCAAGCTCGATCCCGAGGCACGCTACTCGGATGGCGTGCCGGTGCGCGCGCGCGACTTTCTCGTCGCCGTTTACCTGCGCGTTTCGGATCACATCGTGAACCCCTACGCCAAGCAGTTTTACCGCGAAAACATCGCGCAAATCGCGATTTACGACGACATGACGGTTTCTGTCTCGCTGCCCGAAACGAAGGCCTACGCCGCGGCGCTCGCGGGTGCGATCACGCCCTCGGCGCCGCATTTTTACTCGGAGTACGGCGCGGATTACAACGAACGCTACCAATGGCGATTCCCGCCGACCACCGGTGCGTACGAGATTCGGCCCGACGATGTCGTCAAAGGCGTGTCGATCACCCAGACCCGCGTGAAGGATTGGTGGGCGCGCGACCGGAAGTACTATAAACATCGTTTTAATCCCGACAAAATCGTGCACACGGTCGTGCGCGACGAATCCAAGGCCTTCGAGTTGTTCCGCGCCGGCGAACTCGACACTTTCTACCTGACACGGCCGGAGCTGTGGTACGAGAAGTCCGAGATCGAGCCGGTGCACAAGGGCTACATCGAGCGGGTGACCTTTTACAACCGCTACCCGAAGATCCCGCGCGGGCTTTACCTGAATGTCGCCAAACCACCCTTGGACAAGCTCGATGTGAGGATCGGCATCCAGCACGCGATGAATTGGCAAAAAGTGATCGATGTGATGTTCCGCGGCGATTGCCAACGCCTCAACGCTTTCAACGAAGGCTATGTGACATTCAGCGATCCATCGATCCGCTCGCGACCCTACTCGATCGAGCTCGCACGCGAAGCATTCAGCAAGGCCGGCTACACGGTCGAGGGCAAGGACGGCATCCTGTCCAAACCCGACGGCACGAGGCTCTCTGTTTCGGTCAGCTATCCGGTGATGCCCGTTTACGACCGCATGTTTGCGATCCTTTGCGAGGAGGCCAAGGCCTGCGGCTTCGAACTGCGTCTCGACGGACTCGAAGCGACGGTGTCGTACAAAAAGGTCATGCAAAAGCAGCATGAAATGACGCTCTCGAGTTGGATGATCTCACCGCCGATTCCCGACTTTCATCAGTTCCTTCACTCGTCCAATGCGGTCGATGACAAGGGCGCGCTCAAGCCGCAAACCAACAACATCTTTTCATGGCGCCGCGCCGACACCGACGAGCTGAGTGAAAAAGTGCGCACCGCGCGCAATGCAGAGGAACTTCGCGACGCGGCATGGAAGTTGCAACGCATCATGCACGACGAGGCGATCTTCGTGCCGGCCTACGCCGTCGATTACATGCGTCTCGGATCATGGCGCTGGGTGAGGTGGCCCGATTGCCCGGAGACGCGCTTCAGCCCGCCGGTGGTGTTCGATCCGCATGAGGTCTTTGTGTTCTGGATCGATGAAAAGGCACGCGAGGAAACCCAACACGCGCGGCGAAATGGCGATGTTTTTCCCGAGTCCACCCGCGTGATCGATGATTACCGGATCACCACACCCGCGGAAGGAGGTGCGCAATGAATGATCCGAAACAAGCGCTGCTCGTCGTCGACAAGCTCATCACCTCGTTCGATACCGATCGCGGATTTCTGCGGGCAGTCGACCAAGTTTCATTTTCGGTGCCCGCTGGCGGCACCGTAGGCATCGTGGGCGAATCGGGTTGCGGTAAAAGCGTGACCGCGATGTCGATCGTGCGGCTGCTGCCACAGCCTGCGGGAAAAATCATTGGCGGGCATGTGTGGTTCAAAGGCGAGGACCTGCTGCGCGCCGACGATGAACGCATGCGAAAGATTCGCGGTGGCGAGATTGGCGTGATCTTTCAGGAGCCGATGTCGGCATTGAACCCTCTGCACCG
>CAIVXP010000349.1 GCA_903909905.1 Akkermansiaceae bacterium | reverse complement strand
GGCCTCGAGCACGAGGGCTTTCGCGTCCTTGAGCGGGCCTGGCATGCGGATCCCTGCGGCGAGTGCGTGACCGCCGCCTTTAAATTGCATGGCGATTTGGCAGACATCGATGCGTTTGTCTTTCGAGCGCATCGAGACGCGGATTTTGCCATCGGGCAGTTCTTCGAAGAATACCGCGATTTGCACGCCGCGGATCGCGCGGATCACATCGATGAGGCCTTCGCTGTCTTCGGGGCGAAGGTCGAGGTCGATGCGCGTTTGGTCGTGCAGTTCCCAGTTGGCGACGATGCCATCGTCCGAGCGTTCGAGCGTGTTGAGCAGCGCGCGCATCAACTCGAGTCGGCGGTAGGGTGAGTCGTCGTAAGTTTTCGAATTGATCTCACCGACATTGAGCCCCTTGCGGATCAGGTCGGCGGCCATCTCGTAAGTTTTTGCGGTGGTCGACGGGTATTGGAACGAGCCGGTGTCGGTCGAGACCGCAACATAGATTGCGTCGCGCGACTCCGGCGTCATTGGCAGGCCGAGTTCGGTGATGAGGTCGTAAAGGATTTGGCCGGTGGCGGGGCTGGTGGCATCGATGAGATTGAGGTCGCCGTATTTCGGATTGGAAATGTGGTGATCGATGTTGAGCCAGAGTTTTGCTTTTGATGCCGCATGCAGGGCATTGTCGCCGAGGCGGGGTTTGGTGGCGGTGTCGAGTGCGATGGCGACTTCGACATCGAGTGGCTCGGTGGGTGGAGTTTCGATGCGGTCGCTGCCTTTCATGAAGGCGAGGTTTTCCGGCAGTCCGTCCTCATTGATGAGTCGCACGGACTTGCCGAGGGCCATCAGCGCGAAGCCGAGTGCGAGTTGGGATCCGATCGCGTCGCCATCCGGCCGGATGTGGCTGAGGATGATGAATGACTGGTGGGCTTTGAGGATTTCGCCGATTTCGGCGATGCTCGCATCGACAGGGGTATTTGCTGTTTCGCTCATGGGGTGGAACCGCGGCGCGGGGGGCGGATTCTTCCCGCGGGGGAGATCCGTGCAAGGATAAAACGCCGTGTCTGCCGTGATTGCGCGGGTTATTCGGCGCTCTCGAAGATGCCGCCACCGAGGAGGCGTCCACCCTCGTAGAAGGCGCAGACCTGGCCGGGGGCGATCGCGCGTTGGGTGCGCTCGAAGTGGAGCTTTACGCGGTTTTCGCCGAGTGACTCGACGCGTGCAGGCTCGGCCTTCGATCGGTAGCGGGGTTGGGCGGCGACGAGTTTGAGCGATGGGATAGGCTCGTTGATCGATGAGATTGTGCCGACCACGCAGCTGCGGGCGTAGAGGCCGGGTGTGTCGGACTTGTCCCAGCCGACGATGAGTTGGTTGCGTTCGCGGTTTTTGCCGACGACCACATAGGCCATGCCTTCGCGCGGTGATGCGACGCCGTGGCCTTTTCTTTGGCCGAGCGTGTAGAGGTGGAGGCCGTGATGGGTGCCAAGCACCTTGCCGCTCGTGTCGACAATTTCGCCGGGCGAATCCGGCACATAGTGGCGCAGGAAATCACTCATTTTCACTTGACCGAGAAAGCAGATTCCTTGGCTGTCTTTTTTTTCTGAGACCGGCAGTTGGAAGCGCCGCGCGACATCGCGAACCTCGGGCTTGAGCATCTCGCCGGTGGGAAACATCGC
>CAIVXP010000348.1 GCA_903909905.1 Akkermansiaceae bacterium | reverse complement strand
TCCTTCACCCTGGGTGCCGTCACGCAGGGTGGTGTCATAGAGGTATGCAGGTTTGGCGCTCATTGCCGGGGCGCGGGACTTTAATAGCCGGGAGCCAAATCGGCAAGAATGAACCAAGCCTCGTAAAAATGGCCCAAAACCGGCCAAAACAAGGATTTTTCAGTCAATGATCCTCCGCATCGGGATCATATTGGAATACTCAAAGCCCTGCTTTTTGAAGAATTCCTGCGACTCGGCGCTGATACGGTCGGTCAATAGCGTGATACGCTTGAAGTTTTTCTTTTTGGCGAAATCGACGACATAATCGACAAGCATCGCCCCATAGCCCTGCCCGCGGTGGTCGGGGTGGATCACCACATCTTCCAGCAAAATCACAAATCCCCCACGCGCTGTGGAAATGGTGAAGAGAAGGTTCACCATGCCAAAGATCCGATCCTTATTGCGCACTACAAAGATGCGACCGCGATTGGGCTGTTCGAGAATCAACCTCAAGCCACGTTCCTGCAATGTGCGATCCGGCGTGAAATCTCCCGAGCGGGAAAACAACTCCATTACCAGCTCGGTCAGCGCCGGCAGGTCCTCGATGGTCGCCGGCTCTACCCGCGGCGGATCCTCGACCTCACCGTTTTTGCCCAATCCATTGTTCGTGCTCACAACGGATTTTATGCACATTTTCGCGCCCAAGCCACGCCTTTTCACGCAGTCCCACGCATTCGATCAGTCATCCCCGTCACACAGATCAGGGCGGTTTTGCCGAGTCCGTAGCTCTGCCCGCTCTTCCTTCCAGCGCCTGATCCGCTCGTGATGCCCGGATACCAGTACCTCGGGCACCTTCATTCCACGAAAATCTAAGGGCTTGGTGTAACACGGCGCTTCAAGCCGGTCAGGCTGCGAAAATGATTCATCCTGCGCCGAACGCTCGTCACCCAAGGCCCCAGGCAAGAGCCGGATCACCGCATCACACAGCACCGCCGCTGCCAACGCGCCGTTGGTGAGAATGTAATCCCCAATCGAAATTTCGTCGTCCACCAATGCCTCAACCACCCGCTGGTCGACCCCTTCGTAATGCCCGCACAGGATCAACAAATGCTCCTCGCCCACCAACTCACGAGCCACCGCTTGCTTGAACGGCCGCCCCTGCGGGGTCATCAAAATCACCCGCGTCTTAGGCCCCCTCAAGACCTCCACCGCTGCAAACAAGGGCTCCGGACGCAACACCATCCCCTGCCCACCACCATATGGGGCCTCATCCACACGCCGGTGCTTGTCCTCCGACCAATCCCTCAGCTGGTGACCCACCACATCCACCAGCCCCGCCGCGCGTGCCCGCTGAATGATGGAATCACTCAAGGGCGCCAGAGCTACCTCGGGAAAAAGCGTCACGATGTCGATTCGCATGACCCCACCCTAACGATGCCCGGACGAATGCCAACTTTCTTCGGGCACCACTTGCGTCTCTTTTTTAAAAAATTCCCAATCGTCGAGCATCTAACAAACCCCTATTTTTTAAGCCTAAAAATTCATTCGGATGCTTGACATCCCGGCTGATTTCACTCAATCAATACGCATGGCAACCAAAGCTACCACCGTTAAAGACAAGTACTCGAAGACCCAAATCGTCGACAGCATCGCAAACAGCACCGAGCTCAGCCGCAAGCAAGTGGCTTCGGTTCTTGAAGCGCTTACCGGCGTGATCGAAGGTCACATCAAGAAAAACGCAGTCGGAGAATTCGTTCTTCCCGGCCTGCTCAAAGTGACCACCGTCCGCAAGCCTGCCGTGAAGGCACGCAAAGGCATCAACCCCTTCACCAAGGAAGAAGTGATGTTCAAAGCCAAGCCAGCCACAACCGTGGTCCGCATCCGCCCGCTCAAGAAGCTTAAGGACATGGCTCTCTGATCCGTCGCGGCGCATGCCATGCATGCCCCGATGAACGCAACAGCCTTTCCGGTCATCCGGAAAGGCTGTTTCATTTTCAGGGCGCGACAGCCTTCTTTGACGCACGATACCCAGCCTTTCGTTTAATTGAATCAGTTGGCCAGATGATTAATGATTTTCACCGCTCTGAAATTATCGCCATGTTTCAATCGCAATTATTGTGACAAGCAATTCACCAAAAAAAGTTGGTGGAGCTGGAACGCATATCGTTTGATCAATCAAATATCTGGATATTTCGCGCCATGCAAGACGATAACCATACCACCCTACGTGTACCCACATATAGCAAAATCCGAAATGACCTCCCCATTGAGCGGTTGGGATCCAAAGGACATTTAGAAGAAGAATTTGGCATTAGAAAAAAAAACCTCAGCCATCGCATTCTCGTGCTTGGGCTCATAGTTTCACCACTTTTTTTAGTGGCCGGGCTCTGGCTGCTTAGCCAAACTCGTCGCAATACGCAGTCCTCGGAGGGTAAGACATTGGAAACGCACATCGCTGAGACCAACGCACAATCCATTCCTAGAACCATGTGGAGCGGACTCCAACCGCGACAAGTTGCAGAAAATTTTCTCAAAGCCAAAACGCTGGAAGAACGCCTGAAATGGGTGCTCCAACCCGTTGAGGTCGCAAACATAGTCGAAGAATACTACCGCTACGGTCAAGGTGCCTCCGAAACCATGGCTCTCATCAGGAATATGGATGACATCGAAACTGAGGAAGGCCTTCTCGCTCGCTTTATGGTAGAAATGAAAGATGGCAGCGAACGCTTACTTTTTGTGCCCTACTTCGAAGGCGGGGTGCGCGGCATTGATTTTAAATCCTACAGCGCTCACTGCAGCCACCCTTGGAATGCCATTCTTGAAGGTAGCTTTTCTTCGGTTGCAGAAGTTCGAGTCAACTTAGAACCAGTCGATTATTACAACTTCAAATTTGTTAATGAAAAAGAATGGGCCTGTTACGCAGCAACCTCCCCGAATCTCGATCACGTTCTCTACTTTTATGCTCAACGCGACGACCCAGCACTCCAAGCACTCAACAATTATGAATTCCCCAACCCATTGAGATTCACTGTATCGATTGAAAGCATCGAAAGATCACACCAAAACCGCCAATGGCGGTTGAATAAGGTGCTTTTCCCCGGCTGGGTGGAACCGATTAATTTATCAAAAAACAAATAATACCTGAATCGTGATGCCCAACAGGCAAAACACAAAAAAGCAGAGGGATTGATATGAGGCGTGAGAAAAAAGACTATTCGTTACTCATTACATGCGATCTACACCCTCCGGGCCTCACTACCCGCATGGAAAAGCCCAAATAAATCAAAAGCGCCGCACCACGGTATCCACGCACTGACGACCATCCGTCTCGGGGTAATCGAGCGTGAAGTGCAGACCGCGTGACTCTTTACGACGCAACGCGCATTCGACGATCAGGCCCGCGACAGCCACCAAATTGCGCAATTCAAGAATATCGGAATTCACGCGGTGCCCCCAGTAAAACTCACGCACCTCGCGTTTGAGATTTCGCAGGCGCGCCGCCGCTCGCCGCAAACGGTTGTCGGTGCGCACGATGGAAACATAGTCCCACATCAGACGGCGGATTTCATCCCAGTTGTGATAAATGACCACCAACTCATCGGGCTCGGCCGTATCACCATGCTCCCATTCGGGGATCGGTGGTGGATTCGGCGCCTCTTTCCCCGGTGGATAAAGTCGCATCATTTCATACAAAGCCCGACGCGCCATGACATTACCCTCGAGCAATGAATTCGACGCCAAGCGGTTCGCTCCGTGCAAGCCGGTGCAAGCAACCTCGCCAATCGCAAACAGCCCGCGAATCGCGGTCTTGCCCTCGTTGTCGGTCAGCACCCCGCCACATTGATAATGCGCAGCCGGCACCACCGGAATCGGCTGCTTTTCGCAGTCCACACCAAACTTCATCAGCGTTTCATAAATGTACGGAAAACGCTCCTTCATGAATCCCTTCGGCTTGTGCGTCACATCGAGATACACACAAGCTGCACCGGTGCGCTTGAGCTCGCGGTCAATCGCGCGCGCCACCACATCACGCGGCGCCAATGACCCTCGCGGATCAACCTTTTTGGTGAAATCCTCACCCTTGGCATTGATCAATATCCCACCCTCACCGCGGACCGCCTCACTCACCAAAAACGATCGAGCCTCGGGACCAGTCGCAGCGGGGTTGTATAAACATGTCGGATGAAACTGGATGAACTCCATGTTAGCGATCGACGCTCCCGCACGCCAACCAAGCGCAACTCCATCACCCGTCGCTGAATCGGGATTGGTGGTATAAAGGTAAACCTTGCCGCAGCCACCCGCAGCCAAGACGACGCGATCAGAACGCATGACCTTAACCTCACCGGTTTTGCGCTCGAGCACATAGGCACCGAGCACTCGATCCTCGGCCACCGCACCAAGCTTCGTTGTGGTGATGAGGTCGACAACAAAATGATTTTCCAAAATCGTCAGGTTTGGCGTCTTGCGCGCCGCATCAATCAAGGCCCGCGCGATTTCACGACCAGTCGTATCCTTGGCATGCAAAATTCGGCGATGCGAATGACCGCCCTCACGACCCAAGAGGTAATGGTGATCCTCACGATCGAAGCTCACCCCGTAATTCAACAAATCCCGTATCGCCTCCTCACCATCGCCGACAATCGTGCGCACCATGCTCTCACGGCACAGACCCGCACCGGCCTCTAGGGTGTCGGCCACATGCATTTCCACCGAATCCCCCGCATCCCGCTCTTGCTCCGACAAAACCGAGGCAATCCCACCCTGCGCCCACGCGGTGTTGGATTCAAAAACATCGCCCTTCGCCAGCACCACCACCGACCCGTGACGCGCCGCTCTCAACGCAAAAGAAAGGCCGGCAATCCCTGCGCCGATGACCATGAAATCTGCATTCATCGCCACCACCATGAACCCGACCGGCCAAGCAACCAAACAAAATTCGATACTCACGCGACTTGACCCGCGGGCCTCCGCCCCTCACCTCTCGGGCATGAACTACTTCATCACGGGTACCGACACCAACGCAGGCAAAACCTACGCAACCTGCCTGATGCTCGAAGAACTGCGCCGACAAGGCATCGACGCGGTCGGCTACAAACCCGTGAGCTGCGGCGATCGTGACGACGCCACACGCCTCGCCGCTGCCTCGGGCGGACTACCCATCGAGGAAATCAACCCGCTTCACCTCAAGACCGCCGTCGCACCGCTTGTCGCCGGCATGCTCGAAAACCACCCGGTCGACCCACAGATCCTGATCGACGGCTACCATCAACTCGCCGCCAAACACACTCAGGTCCTCGTCGAAGGCGCAGGCGGCTGGGAGGTCCCCATCGCCCCCAACTTTCGCGTCTCCGATCTCTCCAAGGCCCTCAATCTCCCGGTCGTCCTCATCGTCGCCAACCGCCTCGGCGCACTCAATCACACCCTCCTCAGCGTCAATGCCATCCGCGCCAAAGGCCTGCAATGCGCCGGCATCATCCTCAATCAACTCGATGACGAACTCGACACCGCCATGATCACCAACAAAGGCCTCATCGAAGAGCTCACCGGCCTCCCACTCATCGACCACCTCATCCACCAACAGAATTTCATCAACCTCGATGCGCTAGCTGGCTGTTGAAAGCCCTAAGCCCCACTTACCCAAAACGCTTTTCAGATTGGCTTTTGCCGAAGCTGATTTATGGTTTGATGCCATGAACTTGACACTTCCAGACGAACCAGCACTCGCATCGTTCAACGAAGCGGAATTGAGACTGGAGCTTGCCGTCGCACTTTTCTCCAGCGGCAGGGTGTCGAGGACCGTGGCGGCATCCATCGCCGGTCAGGATCAATTTGCATTCGATGAGGAGCTCTTCCACCGCCGGATCCCTTCCTTTACTCACGAAATGCTGGAGGAAGATCTCAGCAATCTCCCATCCCGCCGGACCGCGTGATCGTCGTCACCGACACATCCGTCATACTCAACCTCTGCTTGCTGGGTCTTCCTCAAGTACTTCCCTCGATCTTCGGTAAGGTTTACGCACCTCCTGCAGTGCGCGACGAATTCATTCGACTCGCCAACAACGACCCGCGATTTCTTTCACTTGAATTTCCAAGATTCATTGAGGTCAAGGCACCCGCCTCCATCCATTCCCTACTCCCCCATTCACGTCTTCATAGTGGGGAATGTGAAGCCCTTTCATTGGCCTCAGAGATAAACGCCTCACGGGTTCTTATGGATGAAAGGGCCGGTCGTGCCGCTGCAGCAATGCTCGGGCTGCCTTGCATCGGCCTTCTCGGAATCCTCATCGAAGCCCGGAGATGCAACTTGATCGCCCAACTTGCTCCCTTGTTGGACAAACTCCAAACAGAGGCAAAATTTTGGTTCTCTCCGACACTAAAGATTCAAGTGCTCCAACTGGCAGGTGAAGCCCCTTAAGGTCGAGTCACTGCACGCTGAACACTTGACCCTTGAAACTTGAAACTCACCCCAAGTGCCCAAGTTCGGGGAAATCCGCGACCCTCTCCAACTTAACGCCGTACAATCTCGCAATCTCCGGCGCATCAGAGGCGTGGTAAATATCGCGGTAATAAATCTCGCGGATGCCGTACGCGCAGAGCGTTTGCATGCACGCGGTGCATGGCATGGTGGTAGTCGCGACAAGCTTGGCCTCACCACGGCGAAACAAACTGCAAAGGTTCACTTCGGCATGAAGCATGAATTTTTGACGCGCCTCCCGGTCGTCCCAAAATTCACTAGGCGGATTGAATCCCGGCGCGAGTCCATTGTAGGCGGTGCCAATCACGCGGTTGTCGTGATCAAGCGCCGCAGCGCCGACCTTGCGATACGGATCTTCCGAACGCAGGCTCGCCACATGCGCCAAGGCCATGGCATAGCGGGGAATGGACAAACGCTCGGCGGACATGCGCCGATGATGTTCAAATTTCCGCGGATTCAAAATCCAAAATTCTGCCGTCGCACTTTCGCCTTCATCCGCAGGCAAATCCACCCATGCTCACCGCCATGAACCTACAGCAAAAAGGCATCGCCGCCGCGCTCGCCGCCTTTTCCATGTGGGGAATCCTCCCGGTTTTTTGGAAGGCGCTATCCTTTCTCGAGCCCGCCTCGATTGTTGCCCACCGCACCCTCTGGTCACTCATTCTGCTGCTGGCTATGACGCTTGCCTCAAAAAATTCGAGCCATCTGAAAAAATTGTTCCAGTCGAGGGCCACACTGGCATGGAGCGCCCTCTCCGGCGCTTTGCTCGCATCGAACTGGTTGCTCTATGTCTGGGCCACCCTCAACCACCGCATCCTTGAAGCCGCACTCGGCTACTACCTCAATCCATTCTTCAACATGCTCTTCGGCACGCTGTGGTTTGCCGAAAAACACAACACACGCCAACTCATCGCCATCGCGCTGGCCTTCGCCGGCGTGCTGATCCAAATCCCCGCAAGCGGGCACTTTCCCTGGATCCCAATCGCCCTTGCATCGACATTTTCACTTTACGCAGTGGTCAGGAAAAAATCATCCCTCGACGCACGCGATGGACTCACACTCGAAACTTCGCTCCTCGCGCCACTTGCCCTCACATGGATCGCAACCCATACGGCAGATTCAGGCATCAACCCACTGCCCTCGTGGCCGCAAGCCACTCTCATCATCGCCAGCGGCATTGCGACAACACTTCCCCTGCTCTGCTTCACCTACGCCGCCCGCAACATCCGCCTCACCACCCTCGGCATGCTTCAATTTCTCGGGCCCACCCTGCAATGGATCATCGGCTGGCGCTGGTACGGCGAAACCATGGACACTCACCGCGTGCTCTCATTCGGCCTGATCTGGCTCGCCGTGGCGCTATACTTGATGAATGGAAAATCCACCTTGCAACAGCGTACGGAATCATGTACATAAAATGTATGAAGGTCACCACCGCAACCCTTGCGCGCTCCGATTTTTATCGGCTGATCGATTCCGTCGTTAACAACCACGAACCAGTTCACATTTCGGGTAAACGCGGCAATGCGGTCCTTGTTGGCGAAACCGACTGGAGGGCGATCCAAGAAACGCTTCATTTGGTCAGCATTCCCAGCATGCGCGAATCAATCCTGCAGGGAATGAAAAAACCGATCGCAAAATGCAGCCGAAAAATTGATTTGTGAGTTACGAACTGGTCTACACCACCCAGGCAAGAAAGGACGCAAAAAAGCTCAAAGGCAGCCCTCTTGCCAACAAAGCCAGAGAGTTGCTGGACCTGATCTGTGCGGACCCGTTTTCCGATCCACCCCCTTTCGAAGCGCTTGTTGGAGATCTGAAAGGCGCCTACTCACGCCGCATCAACCTCCAACATCGCTTGGTTTACCAAGTTTATGAAGATGTTAAGGTGATCAAGGTCATCAGACTTTGGACCCACTACGAATGACCAGCCGCCGCGGGGACGAAGCACACGATGCCTGACCCGCCAAACACGCAAAGAACTTGTCGGTGCCATGTCCGTCGACTAAGCCTTTTCCATGCTCGAAGATGTCCGTGCCCTGTTGGTCCTCCAGGACCGTGACCGCCGCCTGCTTTCCCTCGCCAAGGATTTGGAAAAACTCCCGCAGGACGAGGCCCGCGCTCAGGGCAAACTCGCCGCCGACAACAAGTCGGTGCAGACGGCAAATGAAGCGCTCGTCGAATGCGAACTCCAACTCAAACGCATCGAGCTCGATGCTGGCGCCCGAAAAACCACCATCCAACGCCTCAAGGTCCAGCAGTTCGAAACTCGCAAAAACGACGAATACCAAGCCCTCGGCAACGAAGTAGTCCGCTACGAAAAGGAAGTCGACGAGCTGGAAACAAAGGAGCTCGAACTCATGGAAAAAATCGACCAGTTGCGCGCTGCCCACAAAGAAGCCGAAGCGAAACGCGCAAAAACCCAGGTGCTGATCAATGAGGACATCGCATCCATCCGCCAGCGCTCAGAACGCATCAAGCAAGAGCAAGCTGAAATCACCGCCGAACGCGACCAACTCGCCGCCGCCATTCCCGAATCGATCATTCCGCTCTACCATCGCCTGATGAAAACCAAAGACGGCCTCGCCGTCGCGCCGATGCACGATGGCAAATGTGGCGGCTGTCACATGAAGCTCATTGCCTCCACCGTCGTCGCCGTGCAAACCGGCAAGGAACTCGCCCGCTGCGAAGACTGCGGCCGCATCCTCTACGCGGATTGATTATCGGTGCATCAAAAGATCCTGGCTAACTGCCTAAAGATTTGGCGCCCCATAATCTGCAGCCGCTTATGAGGGCCCGTATCTCACTTGGCTTGTGATGGGGCTAAATCGAAACGCACCCAGTTCAATGTATCACTGAACTTGAAGGGTGAGGTGTAAGCCTTGCGATCGACCGAACCGCCGTTGTCGGCACCGACATCGAAGGGCTCGGAGACCGAGAACAAACCTGGCACTGTCCTTTCAATCACACCTTCACCCACTTTTTCATTGTCGATGAAGAGCGTGCCCTTGCCCGTGGGCTTTGACGGGTCGGCACCCGCAACCACCTCATACACGAATTTGATCTCATGCTTGCCAGCCATCAGGGGTTTGCTTGCCTCGATTCTGTAATAATTTTGATCGAAGGTATTGTAGGAATAAGTGACAATGTTCTGCCGCACATAAAGCGTGTAACCTGAAAAGTAACCGCCAGCGGCGACTATGACGCCTTCGGTCTTACCGTCGGTCTCGACTGAAGCCGAGATAGCATGACCGCGGTTCTTCACTGGTGGCGAAAGAGCCTCGTGAATGAACTCCGCACCGGGCGGATAGTAAGTATAAGTGTCCGATGTGCCACCCCTCTTCTGGACATTGGCGGCTCGCGCCGCAACATCGTCATAGAGGGGGTAAACATTGTATTTGATGGCCTCCTCATGCCACTTGTTCTTCAACTCCTCGAGCTTCTCGGGATTTTTTGCAGCAAGATCCGTGGTCTCGGTCGGATCCTCTGCGAGGTTGTAGAGTTCCCAAATATCCTTGCCGAAGTCGAAGGTTCCGCCGAGCACCCATGGCATGCGATTGCCATGCAGCGTAACGGCTTTCCAACCGTCGTGGTAGATGGCCCGATTTCCAAACATCTCATAGTACTGCACCGGATGCGTACTCGCCGCTTTCGCATCATCGAACGAGTACTTCATGCTCACTCCGTCGAATGGCATCTGCTTCACTCCGTCAACCTCGGCCGGAGGCTCAATGCCGGACGCATGGAGCATCGTCGGAGCAATGTCGAGGATATGGTGGTGCTGCTTGCGAAGCTCGCCTTTGGCCCTGATACCCTTGGGCCAGTGAATGATCAGCGGATCAGCGATG